>CALMAV010000479.1:3534-10456 GCA_937859895.1 uncultured Bryobacterales bacterium
TCTTTGCCGCCTTCTCGATGGCTGCCGCACCAGCTAGCACAATCAGGTCGGCAAGCGAAATCTTCTTTCCGCCTGCAGCCGAGTCGTTGAATTCGCTCTGAATTTTTTCTAACATCTTCAATACGCGAGTCAACTGCTCCGGCTGATTCACCTTCCAATCCTTCTGGGGAGCGAGCCGAATGCGAGCGCCGTTCGCACCCCCGCGCTTATCCGATCCGCGGAAGCTGGAGGCAGAAGCCCATGCGGTCGAAACCAGCTCTGAGACCGAAAGCCCGGACGCCAGCACCTTTTGCTTCAGTGCCTTAATGTCCGTCTCGTCGACCACCGGATGATCTACCGGCGGAACCGGATCCTGCCAGATCAGCACTTCTTGGGGGACTTCAGGGCCAACATAGCGGGCGCGCGGACCCATATCGCGATGAGTAAGCTTGAACCAGGCACGCGCGAAAGCGTCAGCAAACTGATCCGGGTTTTGGTAGAACCGCTCTGAGATTCTTCGGTACTCTGGGTCTGCCACCATGGAAATATCGGTGGTCAGCATGCCCGGCTGGTGCTTCTTGTTAGCGTCGTGCGCGTCAGGCACGGTTCCCGCGCCGGCATCTCCCTTGGGCTTCCACTGAAACGCGCCACCAGGACCTTTGGTCACCTCCCACTCGTACTTAAACAGGTGGTCGAAGTAGTCATTTGTCCACTGCCTGGGCTTGGTGGTCCAGGTCACCTCGATCCCACTAGTGATAGCATCGCCCGCGATGCCGGTATTGTAGGCACTCGTCCAGCCCAAGCCTTGGTTTTCGATCGCTGCGCCTTCAGGCTCTTTATCCAGGTGATGCCCGGGTGCCGCACCGTGAGTCTTGCCGAAAGTGTGGCCGCCGGCGATTAGGGCAACCGTCTCCTCGTCATTCATGGCCATGCGGCCGAAGGTGACGCGGATGTCGCGTGCCGCAGCAAGAGGATCGGGCACTCCTTCCGGGCCTTCGGGATTTACATAAATCAGACCCATGGTCGTTGTCGCGTGCTGGGCGCTAAGCTCACGGTCGCCGGTGAACCGCTTATCGGTCCCCATCCAAGCCGCCTCGGAGCCGAAATCGACGTCGTGGTCGGGCTCCCACACGTCCGGACGTCCGCCAGCGAAGCCGAAGGTCTTGAAGTCCATCGTCTCTAACGCGACATTGCCGGCAAGAATCATCAGGTCGGCCCAGGAAATCTGCTTGCCATACTTCTGCTTCACCGGCCACAGCAGCCGGCGAGCGCGATCCAAATTTACGTTGTCAGGCCAGCTGTTCAGCGGCGCAAAGCGCTGCTGTCCGCGTCCACCGCCGCCTCGGCCGTCAAATGTTCGATAAGTGCCGGCCGCGTGCCAAGCCATACGAACCATTAACGGGCCATAGTGGCCAAAGTCTGCCGGCCACCACTCCTGCGAGTCCGTCATCACCGCAGCCAAGTCCTTTTTTAACTGCCAATAGTCGATTTTTTTGAACTCCTCGACGTAATTGAACTCCTCTTCCATAGGGTTCGACAATCTGGAGTGCTGATGCAGCATGTCCAAGTTCAGGTGGTTGGGCCACCAGTCACGGTTTGCCCGACGATCGCTCTTGCGGCCGCCATTGCCGTTACCATTGCTGCTGCCATGATTCACGGGGCATTTCGCCTCGCCTGACGCGTTTTCTACTCTCTCTTCTTGCAAGGTCTCCACTTGGTTCTCCCCGTCTCTTCCGCTCTCACGGTAGCACCTAAGTGAGCCATACTTCAAATATCTAAAAGACTTCGGAGGTATAGGCTATACCTATGGAATTCCATCAGCTCCGCTATGTGTGCGCAATTGCTGAGACGGGCAGCTTCAGCCGCGCAGCCGAGCGTTGCCAGATCGCCCAGCCTTCGCTCTCCCAGCAGGTGTTGAAGCTGGAGGAAGAACTCGGTGGCAAGCTCTTTCACCGCCTCGGCCGTGGCATTCGTCTAACCGAATCCGGGCGTGCATTCCTGCCCCAAGCCCAGGCCATTCTTCGCCAGGTGGACGTCGCCCGTGCCAGCGTTGCTTCCAACCATGCAGATGTTCGCGGGAGCGTTACCTTGGGCGCTATCCCAACGGTTGCGCCCTACTTGATTCCGCGCTATACCGCAGCTTTCACCCAGCGGTTTCCTAACGCTCGGCTGCGCATCGTAGAGGAGACCACACCGATCCTCGTTGGGGGCTTGCGCGACCTGTCGATCGACTTCGCCCTGCTCGCCCTACCGCTCCGCCACAAGGATCTCGAAATACAGCTTATACAGACTGAGCCTCTTTTGGCCGCTCTGCCCGAGAAGCATCGGCTGGCATCGAACGACTCTCTTTCCTTAGCAGAGCTACGCGGCGAACCTCTTGTAATGCTGCGGGACGGTCACTGCTTTCGAGACCTGAGTCTCTCCATGTGCCGCAGCGCGAATGTCAATCCAAAGATTGCGTTCGAAAGCGGCCAATTCAGCAGCATCTTAGGTATGGTCGCGGCCGGTATCGGCATTTCGTTGGTGCCGGAGATGGCCATCGATCGCCATGCCGGCTGCCGGTATATCCGTCTTCGTGAAAGCCGCGCTGTTCGCACCGTGGTATTAGCCTCACTTCGTGGCCGCAGCTTCAATCGCGTCCAGCAGGCTCTATCCGCCGAGTTCCAAGCGAGCTGACAAGAGTGAAAAGCAGCCCTATGGGCCGACAGTCAGTGGACAAACCTCACATCGAGTACCTTTGCGGATTACGCTCGGGAAGTCGGCATTGACCCAAGCTTTAAGGCATTGGCCGTAATGCGGCAGTCTGGATGTAAGTTGATTAGTGACTGATCTTTGAAGCCCATAACCGTATACCCGTTCGGCTTTAAGATCAGGTCCAGAACTCGGTACTTCTCTGAGAGTGGGAGTGCCTCATAAGCTTCGCGCACTGTCGGGTTCGTGAAGTGTTGCGCGATGGGCGTGACGGGAAGGCGGGAAGTACCCGATGGACTTATCCGGCTTTCAAAGAGCCCTCCTGCGCTGCCGCACGTGACACCGTAAACGAGAAAGCTGCCAAGGTCCGTTCCGTTGAGTAAACCGATCAAACTATCTGCATCAAACAGCTTTTCGTTGACGTGAAGATAGGCGTCGACAATCATTGCGTCCCGGGTTGTCTCATCATCAACGTTCTGAGTCCACCCGTATTCAAACGTGTCAAACCCCAACCCTTTGATGAGGCTGATGCCGCGTTCGAAATTTCTGTTGTCGCTCCCCAGTAAAAGAGAGACGATCTGTTTTCTGCGCATCCGCTCCTGGCCCCCGATCCCGCCATACAGATACAGGAAGATGATTCCCGCTGGGCATAGTTGAGCGACCAGATTGCGGAGACCGCGCTGCGGGTCGGATAGGTGATGAATCACACCCATGCTGAGAACAATGTCGAATCGTTCAGAACCAATACTGTCGTCAGTCAGGTCTACTAGCCTGAATTCGATATTCCGTAGTCCACGTTCGGCAGCCGCCTCCTTCGCGATTCTAAGAGCTACCTCACTGACATCGACCGCAACAAAATGTGTTCTCTTAAGTACCGCAGCAGCCTCGATGAGACGCGATCCCGTACCTGTCCCTGCATCAAGTACGGTCTTCCCTTCCAGGCTGTACGCTGCTTCGATGGAAAAGAACTTCAATAAGTTCAGCAGTTCGAAGTACTTTTGGCGACCGCCCTGGGGCGAAGGATACGGAAATTGAGCGTACATGTCCTTTACGCTCTTTGTAACTGCGTCCATGTCGAGTAGTCCGTCGAGGCACGTGCAGCTCTCAGCGAACTAGCGAAGCTGCTTGACTTTTCTCCGAAAGCCTGACAGAGAGGCTGACGGCAGGTTCGAGTATGTACGTGGGCATGCCACCCGCTTCAGCCATCGACTGTTAGATGGATCGCTAAGGAGGTATGTAAGAATTACCCTAACGGTAATCTCAGGCAATCGCCTGCAGCCAGGGAGGTTAGTTCATGAGCCATGTTGGCTTACGTATGTCCAGATTTGCGCACCTTCTCTTTCTGTTAGGAACAATCCCGCTTCTCGCCCAGAACGGACAGATTCAGGGGACAGTATTGGATCAGGCAGGCGCTGCTATACCCGGCGCACATCTGATTCTGACAGATTCGTCAAAGGGCGTGATCGTCACTGAAACAGATGCTGATGCTTCGGGAAATTTTACCTTGCAGCCACTCCAGCAGGGAACGTACGCGCTGGGCGTAACCAGCGCCGGCATGAAAAAGTTGGAGCGAACCGGTATCAATCTGGACGTAAACCAGATTTTGAATTTGGGTACGCTTCCCATGTCCATTGGCGCAGCGAGTGAACAGGTGACAGTAGAGGCAACATCGCCGCTTGTTGAAACGACTACGGCGCAGAAAGACTTCGTCATTACCTCAAAGCAGGTGCTGGAGACAGCCCTGAATGGCAGAGACTTTCAATCTCTGATTCGAACGGCGCCGGGTGTCACGTCTAATGACTCTTCCGACTTCCGACTCGCTTTTAACAACACCGACTCTTTCCATATCAATGGACTTCGCGGCAGTCAGAATAACGTTTTTCTGGATGGCAGCATCAACACGGACGTGGGCGCAAACGACGGCCAATATACCCAGCTCAGCCTGGATGCGGTGGGTGAGTTTAAGGTTCAGACCAGCGTATTCAATGCAGAGTACGGCCGCATTGCCGGCGTCCTAATTGCGGCAAACACCAAGAGTGGCGGCCAGAATTTCCACGGCACAGCTTATGAGTTCAACCGGAATGATGCCTATGACGCTAACAGCTTCTTCAACAACCTGCAGGGCGTTGGTAAAAGCAAGCTCCGGTTCAATCAGTTTGGCGGCAACCTCAGCGGCCCTGTCCTGATTCCGAAGCTTTCCCCGCCGAGCAACAAAAAGCTATTCTTCTTCTTCAACTATGAAGGCACCCGTGCCAGCCGTCCCAATGGCGGCAGCTACTACGACGTTCCGTCTCCGGCGCTTTTGACTGGCGATTTCAGCAGCTCACTACGGTTCAACTCGGACGGTACGCCTCAATACATCAAGAACACCATCACCGGGCAGAACACTCCTTACCAAATAGGTACTGTCTTCCAGCCAACGACAGTGAGACGTGACAACGCAGGTAACATCATCGGCGGTCAGCCATTCCCCGGTAATCGCATTCCAGCCGGCCTCTTCAGTGCACAAACCCCTGCCTTCCAGAGATTGCTTGGCAATGCCTATCGAGGTGCCACCACTTTTGCCCAAACGCCAGGCAATCCAGATTCGGTGCGCGTCCCCTATCAGGATACGTACAACTTCAACAAGGATCAGAAGGCTGTTCGTATTGACTATGCAATCAGCTCAAAGGCGAATGCGTTCTTCCGCTGGGTCGATGATGCGCAGCAGGAAAGTCAAGGTTACGGCATCTTCTCCGGTAACTCCTTCCCGGTGCTGCCGATGTTTCGCGAGAAGCCCGGCGCCAGCTACTCCTTCAACCTGGTGAATACTCTGTCTCCGACCACGACTAATGAGTTCATCTTCACGTACAACCATTTGACACAGTTGGTTGACATCTCAGGCTCAACGCCGAAGTCCAGCTACGATCAAGGGTCGCTCGGTTTCACCTACCAACAGCTCTTCCCCAATTCCAACGTTCGCAACCTGTTCCCCTCCATCTCTGCCAGCCCCAGCTACTCCGGCTACAACGGCGGCGGTTTCAACATCTCGCCATTTCCACCAACGTGGGCGAGTGAGGGCAAGACGTTCGCCTTCACAGACAACTTCACAAAGATTCTAGGCAACCATACCGTGAAGTTTGGAGCATTCTTCAACACCAACACCAACGGACAACAGCCTTACTGGACGGCAGCCCCGAACTTCAACTTCAATCCAACCCAGCTCAATCCAAATGACACCGGGAACGGCGTAGCGAACCTGCTGCTTGGCAACTACTCGAGCGTCACACAGACGAACGGAGTCTTCTATGGCAACTTCAGGTTCTATCAGCCGGAAGCCTTCGTGCAGGACAGCTGGAAAGTAAGCCGCAATCTCACGCTGGAAATGGGTGTCCGGTGGGCATATCTGGGACCAACGTTCTCTTATGGCAAGTATCTGGTGAACTACTTCAACCCGGCTCTGTACAATCCGGCCCAGGCAGTCACTATCAACACCACAACGGGCACGGCCTTTGGCAGTATCAATCCCGGCAGCGGTAATCCCTACAACGGCATCGTGCAGGATGGAAAGAACGGAACGCCATCCGGCTACGTGCAGCATCGGTTCAACAACTGGGGGCCGCGTCTGGGCATTGCTTGGGACCCGACCGGTGATGGCCGTACCAGCATTCGCGCCGGCGGGGGAATCTTCTACGAGCGGATTCGCCAGAACGTAAACAGCTTTGATGCACTGGGCAATCCCCCGCTAACCTATACGCCAACGCTGTACAACAGCAACATCGATGGGCTCTCGCCCAGCCTCGCCAATGGCGGCACACTCTTCCCTGCGGGCTTAAACGCGCTCAGCCAAAATGGCAAGATTCCGACCATCTACTCCTGGAGCTTCGATATCCAACATCAGTTCAGCAACAGCACTGCGCTGGATGTCGGTTATGTCGGAAATCAGGCTGCTCACCTTGCGTATGCGTTCGATTTGAACCAGCGGCCGCTTGGCTACACCACGAGCAGCAACATCCTACAAACGGTCAACAACGCCAGCAACGCCCTCCGCCCATACCTCGGCTACGGGAACATCCACTTCACTGACTTCGGTGCAAACAGCAATTACAACGCACTCCAGGTTCAGCTTACTCGCCGATTCACCAGAGACGTTTTTATCAGTGCCAACTACACCTGGTCAAAGGCTCTGGACGTAATCGACGACGATACGAACACCATTCCAAACTCGTTTGACCGCCGTGGCGAGTATGGCTTGGCCGGCTTTGACCGGAAG
>CALMAV010000480.1 GCA_937859895.1 uncultured Bryobacterales bacterium
GACATAGCCACGGCACAAAAACTAGATATAAAGGAAACGTAAAGAAAATTGCGTCTCATAGGCCCTAAAGGTATTGAGAAAGCGTAACAGTTTGACGATACTTTGGGCTATCGAAAAATCTAATGCCGAACGTTCGTGGATTAGCTGGTCAGCCAACTCTTGCTGAGAATGCCTTTTACATTACGTTTTGCATGCAGAATCCGAACAACGATAACGGGCTTCACTTCGAACTGATAAACAATCTGGTAGGCCAGCGCATTCAGAACTTCAACTCGCGGCCAGCCAGATCCTCACGAAAGTGGCCTACTCCAGGATTACCCGCAACGAAGGTAAGTCCGCGTCTTATTTCGCTGAGCGTATATTTAACAACTCGAGCGCTTGCCTCTTCCAGAAGGTAGAGCTTGATTGCTTCTATGTCACGTTCTGCAGAGTTAGTGAGGACATAGCCTCGCTTCACACGTGGCCGGTACGCTCGAGCCGGTCAAGTTCTGCTTCGAGCCTGTCGAATACAGCCTCCCCGTCGACCAAACGACCCGCTTTGATATCAGCCAAGCCCTCATCTATCTTCGACCGCAGATCGTCCCTCAGGGCACTGTCCAGAGTGTCAAAATCTCTCAGGACAGAAAGCGCTTGCTGGACAACTGCGCTCGCCGATTCGTAACTTCCATTCTGGAGACATTGCTGCACAATCGATTCGAACTCAGGACTAAGATTGATTTTCCATGTTGCCTCTACTTCTTCTTCGGCGTAAACTCGGTGCCTTCGCCCGGGAATGGCCAGTTCTTATCTAACAATAACTGCCTTTCCCGTATATCGTTGCTTACCTCATTCACCTTTAGGTTTTCAATGAGGTGTACGCCCGTTTTGCCCGCAACCACGATGTCGGTATCGCCATCGCCATCAGCGTCCATAGTGACAAATTGGGTGCCGGCTCCGGCTGTACCGTTATAGGTAACCGGTACACGGGTGAACTTGCCTGTCTTGGTATCGATCCTGTAGTAGTAGATGGCGAGGGGATCGTAAGACCCTGGATCGTGCCCTTCGTGCCCACGGTATCGCTTGCCCGCCAGCAGTTCCGGTTGCCCGTCTCCGTCGATGTCCACCAGCTTCAAAACGTGAACCTGCGAGAAAGACTCATCTATCGTGTGCTTAGTCCACTTGCGTCCGTCGCCGCTGCCGGTCTGCTCCAGCCAGTAAAGCCCATAGCTATGACCTCGACCATAGATGATGTCGGTCTTCCCGTCAGCGTTCACGTCGTACCCAACAATTGGAAACCCAGTTTCACCGAGATCCCAGTCGCCGTGCCAAGTCCACTTGTCGTTGTTGGCATCTACGTTCTGGAACCAGCCATGCGGGGTGAGCACGTCCATCTTGCCGTCACCATCAACATCCGCCATGCCGACTCCATGGCCGTCCTCATCATGGCCACCAAGTTTATGCACCTTCGGCTCGCTTCCGGCGAAATCAACCCAGATCATGCCCGTGCGGCCATAGTGAGCTAAAGCCAGTTCTGGTTTGCCGTCGCCGTTCAGGTCGCCCATCCAGCCACCCTCGGTGTCGATGGTGTCAGCTATGTGACGACGCTGCCATAGTACGCCGTCTTTCTTCGGGTTTTCATACCACCAGAGCCCTTCAGTCTGCCAACCAACAGTGACTACATCGGGCGTGCCATCATGGTTGACGTCAATGGCCCACTCACCACAGTCGGAAACAAACTCACGCACTGTGTCGACCGTGCGGTATTGATGGCGGAGCCATTCACCGCCCTGTGGGCCAGGGTTTTCATACCAATAAGCCCCGCTGGCAATGTCCGGCTTGCCGTCACCGTTGAAGTCAAGAGACGTGACGCCCTCGGCATGATCAGTGCCCAACCGATGAGCGAAGAAAGTGAGTTGCGAGAGGTTGTCAGGACCGTTACCACGCTCCTTGTTCAGGTGGGTCAACTGTCCGAAGGCAGCAAACGCAGTAAGACCCAGAGTGATAGTGGCCGAGAGAACGACAGAGTTTCTTTGCATGGTCGTGGATTAATGAACAGACTGTTTACAAGTCTAAATCCACGACCATGCAAAGATCTCTTTGAAATACGATCAAACGTCTGAGAACCTACTGACTTACTTGCTGAAGAATCTGCTTGGCTTTTTCCGACGAGGGAGAAGTGTTCATCTCCGATAGCTTCATCAAGAACGATCTACTAATGATCGCATAGCTTCGATTGCGGGCTAAGAGGTTCAGTGCAGCATCTTGCACTTCCTTATTCGGATCAAACACGAGTGGCCCGATATCGGCCACTACTTGAGGAGGAGCAGGCGGAGCCGTGATGAGCGCCGACAAAGCTGCTTGCTTCCAGACACTGGAAGAAGCAGCTTGCAAAGAAGTATGGATGGCATTGGTGGCGTCCGGACGATCCGGACGCCTGGCTAGTCCAGCCGAAATATGGGCAGCGGGAAGCAAAGACTCGCCGTGTTTGTTGGCAAGCCCCAACAAGGTCGTCACAGCGGCATCAGGAACGGACGGGTGTAGCGAGGACAGGATATTAAGGGCATTCCTTCGTACTCTGTCCTCAATTGGGTTACTTGTTGCAGCAGCGGCGATTTGGGGTAGAATCGGTGCCATAACAGATTCCGAATCCTTGCGCTGGGTAGTCATCGCCGTAAGCAGAGCACTGGAATCGAGTCTGATACGAGGATTATCAGATCGCAAGAATGGTGCTATGCCAATGGCGTCCGTTTTTGCAGATTGTGTATCTTCTTCACAAATGTCAGGAAGCCACAGTTGGAAAACCAAGTCTGTTCCTTGCTCGCGTACGGCCGCATCGGCACTTCCTGTCTTCTCAAACAGCGACTGCCAATCCTTAGACGGAATGTGTTCAGACGCAGATAGAACCGAGCTGATTAGCAAAGCGGCGGCAAGCCAAATGAGCCAATTCACTTGTAATCTTCCACTCTTCTACTGAATTGGAATTGGGATAGATCTGTCGCCATCAATTTGGCCAAATCCAGATAAACAAACTCCAACGTAAGCCGAGTAGGCATATTTAGGCTTGTACTGATATACCGGGTCCGAGCCGGAGTATAGTTCATGAGCAGGAAAGCAATCATGATGGTAATGAAGAGTGGCATAGGACTCTTGCGGAGCTACGCCAGCAACAATATGAACAGTAAAGTTCCAATCGATCGACGGGGCATTGGCTCCGGCCACTGATGTTATATTCGTGCCTGCCCCAGACATTTTAATTGACACCGCACCACCGCCACCTGAGGCTGTATTGCTGGCCGTGATCCCGCCAATCGCAGAGTCGTCCAGCAAATGACAATCATGGTACACAGCATCGTCTTGCAGTCTTCCATCCGGTTGTAAGGCGTCTTCGGCATACCGATATGTGCGCCCAGCTATGCTGACCGGATCTAACATAATTTGCCCTGTATACGATGACACCGAAAACCGAGTAGAAGCTCGATCGGTTCCGCTAAAAGGACTGAAGTGACGATTATCTCCCTTGTAGATCACCTGACGCCAAATAGATCCTGCCAAACAACCGTCAGCTGCATATCCGACAATATTTGCGCCGTAAACATAAGGGTAAGGGATAAAGGCACGATAATTGATCAAGAAAGCATCGCGTAATTTCGGACTGACAGCGACGGCTCGGGCTGACTGATGCATTACTGCTTGCTCTAAAGCAACAGTGCTGATGATAATAACTGGCGCATAGTAAATCATAGTGGTGATATTCGTAACATCGGGAGGATCGCCGATCCCGCGCCCGTTACTAAACATCCCGTCTGGCGTGTAATTGAATGGCTCGGCCCAGTCATCACAAATAGTCCCGCAATTAGACAATGTTTGGTAAACCTGATACGCCGCAAATGTAGTAACAAGACCCTCGACTTCGACGTAATCTCCCGGTGACACCGAACGAGTACGACTTTCGGTTTCTCCATAACCGATAAATGGTGCATCTACTGAGCCATCGCGGTTTGGTTGATTACATCCTTTGCAACTTACGTCAATCTGTTTCCCGTTGATGTACATCGTAGCCCAAATACTATTGACGTAGTGGTAGGAAGTATCGTAGTCATCATCAGCGCTAGCGCTTGCCCATACATACTGCCCTGACAAGAAGATATGAATAGACTGGGTTACCTGATGAGGATTAATAGCCTCCAGTTGGCAGTGCTGCAATTTAGTTATAGGTGTCTCCGCGCAGGGCACCCTTCAAGCGTGTCTCCAAACTGGATTTCAGCAAATCCTTTTGCACTTGAAGACTTTTCAACTCTGCCGGTACAGGCGGAAGAATCTCTCCCTTTGCGACGTGCTCGCGCGCTTGCTCGATAATTGTTCTCGCCTGCTGATCGAGTGAAACGAAACGAGCGTTAAACGCCGCCGCTTGCCGCATGAATGCAGTAGCTTCGGTATCAGTAATGCCGACCGTAGTTCCTAATGCATAACTAAAGCCCTGCTGTCCTTGTCCATCCGCGGCCAGTGGTGACGCGGTGATCTTGTTACCCCATTGCCTCACAAGATGATTAAGCGACTCGTTGATGTTTGAGCCAGTTGAGTTGATTGCCCAAACATACTCGCTGAGCAAGTCGTGATCAAGACTATCCAGCAATAATATAGTTTACTTTTTTTTCGCATGGTCGTGAATCAGTAAACACCCTGTTTACGAGTCTTAAATCCACGACCATGCGAGACGGGCTAGAAGGCTAGATGCAGCGCCACCTGAAGAATTCGGGGATCGTAGGTATTTGAGATCTGACCGAAACTTTGAGACCCTGGTGTCGTGTCCGGATTGCTGAAGTTAGCGTGATTGAACACGTTGAAAGCATCGCCACGCAACTCGATATTTGCCTTCTCGGTGAAGAAGAAGTGCTTAGAGATAGAAAGGTCGAGGTTTATGTAACCCGGTCCCCGTAGACCGTTACGGGGAAAGGTTCCATATGGGTAGTTGGTCAGAGCTGTCCCACCGTTGTTTGCAGCTTGAAGTCGACTAATGCTGAAAACTGAGGGATCAAACCAGAAGTTGCCTCCGCTCGTAGTGTTTGAGGACGGATTAGCAAAGGTCTGATAGTTTC
>CALMAV010000481.1 GCA_937859895.1 uncultured Bryobacterales bacterium
GAAAGAGACGGATTCGCCTTGCGTGCCATCGCGAAGTGTTGTGTCAAATGTAAAAACTCTCATAATTGCGGACCGGACTGACTGCTATTGGTTGGCGGCTAAATAAAAAAGCCACCCGGGATGGGATTCCCGCTGGTGGCCTCTGAACGAACGTAATACAGAAGGTCTCAGGCGGGGCCGGTAATGGCCACGCTAATCAAAATCGCAATGGAGCGAAGGATCATCTACCTGAGGACTTTCCCTAGTATATTCTAAGCCGCTCTTAGTGCGAACCCATGAGCATTAACGGGCCAGCATCTTTTTTACAAACAACAACTGCCCGAGATGATGTGAGTTATGGTCGGCCACTAACAGGACTTCGCGCAAGAGCGTCTGTCCGGTACCGTGTGGCAACGGCGTAAAGAGATCGTTGCTGGAGTCCTGTGCAAGCTCCTGCAAAGCCCGTAAATCCTGCCCAAAGCTCATCAGACTTCTGTTCCACTGCTCCCGGCTAGAAGGTGCGGCGCTCGATGGCCAGTACTCATCCGGCCACTTCCGCTCTTGGTAGTCTCCCGGACGCGAAAAATCGAGGATGTCGCGCTGCGCAATACGTAGGTGCTCTATCAATTCCCACGCCGAGTGGGGCGCGCCGCCCGGCTTGGCTCCAGCCAATTCGAACGGAAAATCCGCAACCGCAGATGCAAAATCTAGGTGAGCTTCCCGCCCACTTAACATTGCGGCAAGCTGCTTTCGTAAGCTCCCAAGTTCTTTCTCTTCGGTCATAAACTCTGCTGTTCTCCCTAGTTCGTCACGGCTATTCTGAAAGAGATGATTCAAACCGAGATCGTCCACGGTACCCCCAAATGGCTGAGGCGCGGGGCGTGATCAAACGCATTCTATTCTGGTGCCTACTTGGCACAGTTGCGGTTATTTGCCTGACTTACTTAACTGATCTTGCCATCTTGCGCTGGCGCTTCAACACCAAACGCAACCCGGTACAAACTGTTGTTATTAAGCCTTACTTCGCCGTGCCCCGTAAAGACC
>CALMAV010000482.1:0-1274 GCA_937859895.1 uncultured Bryobacterales bacterium
CAGTCCGTCGGCGGCTTGTTATCTGCCCTGGAAACGCGGCGGCACACGTTTCTGTTACGATTTGTGCTTGCTGGTCTTGACGGCGTTCGCCCTATCCTTGCGGTGCAGGTGCTTCTTACTTGAGCGTTTCCGCCGAAGGCGAACTTTACGCCTGCCATCGATTTGTCGAGGACGAAACTGGGCATATGGGCAACATCACGTCGGGGATCGACCGGGCGCGCCAGGACCGCTGGCTGGCGGACAGGCACGTGCATCAGCAGCAGCCATGCCGGAGTTGCTGGGCGCGGTATTTGTGCGGAGGTGGTTGCCATTATGAGGTGATTCACCAGGGACGACCCGCGTGTGATTACATCCGGGGCTGGCTTCATTATTGCCTGCAAGCTTATATCCGCATGACCGAAACCAACCCGAGTTTTTTCGGCGTCTGACAAATCGATGCCGGGCCGATTGGAGTGTGCGATCTGCGTGCTCGGGGCTGGTCCCGCCGGAGCCGCGATCTCGCGTCGGCTTTCACAGCTCGGTCATTCCGTGATCCTGCTGGAAAAGGCCCCGTTTCCCCGCGCGCATGTGGGCGAGTCTCTGACCGGTGGCATTCTGCCGCTGGTTGACGCGCTCGGCTTGCGTGAATGCTTAGAAAATGCAGGCTTCTATCGGCCTGCCCGTGCAGTCGTTCGGTGGGCAGGTCGCCTCGAGCACGATGTCCAGCATGCAGGAGAGAGAGGGTTTCAGGTGGACCGCAGCCGCTGCGATCGGATTCTGGCCGACGCTGCGGTGGAAGCTGGTACAACCTTGCTCCAACCAGTCAGAGTCGCGGCGATCCAGCGTACCAATGGCGGCTGGCGCGTTGACGCCAGTCTGCAAGACCAGCCGATATCGATCGATACAGCCTTCCTGGTTGACTCGACTGGACGCACGAATTTGCTCCGGGGCCGCCGCTCGTTTCGTTCCGAGCGCATGCTGGCGCTATCGGCGTATTGGCGAAACGAGCCGGCATCGGGAGTTGAGACGCGGGTGGAATCGGGCGCGACAGAGTGGTTCTGGGGAGCTCCGTTGCCGGGCGGCTCGTTCAACGCCACGGTGTTTGTTGATCCAAAGATGTATCGGGCATTCCCGCCGAGCCTGTACGAGTCTTTGCTCAAGCGGTCAACACTGCTCTCAGACTGCACGACCGGCCAGCGCCTAACTGAAGTGTCGGTTTGTGATGCTACCTCGTATATCGCCGAGGATCTGGCCTCTAAGGATTCAATCAAGATCGGTGAAGCGGCATTTACCAT
>CALMAV010000482.1:1284-4679 GCA_937859895.1 uncultured Bryobacterales bacterium
GTGTTGAACACCATCGTTCGAAGGCCGTGCAACGTGGACGCGGCGCTCGATTTCTATCGTAACCGTCAGCGTGCTTCCGCCGAACTGCACTGCGCCGCCGCTGCGGGTTTTTACGCGGATGCCGCTGACTACTACCAAACTGATTTCTGGATTCGGAGGGGCGCAGGAAATCGCGTGCCTGCTCCGGGGACCCTCGCAGCCCCGGACCTTCCTGCACCAGATACCGTGGTGTATTTGTCGTCCGCGCTTAAAGCAATTACCGTCGCTGGTATTCGCGGCGACTACATTGTAGAGCTGCGGGGATTTACGCATCCCGCATTGCGCGTGCCGCTGGTCTTCATTGGAGACGTCGCTGTATCGGAACTTCTCGAAAGCGTTTCCTTTCCGACTATGGCGAGAAATCTGGTGCAGTCCTGGACACGGCTGGTATCTGCTGCATCCGCGTTCGAAACATTGTGTCAGCTATGGGGTTCGGGCGTTCTGTGCTCAAACGGGAGCGGCCAAATAAATTGTCTAGCACAATGATCGTGCTCGGCGGGTCGCACGCAACCGACGGCACGCCGTCTCTCAGGACGATCTCCAGCAGGGCATCGGGTGCCTTCACGCAAATAGATAATTGAGGACGATCGAGTGGCTTCCTTCGGCAACCACCTCTACGTTTAACTCTCCAGCGGAACTAAGTACACAGACGGGGTCATAAGTCGGCTCCGGGCAATCGCTCGAATTACTAGTGCCTGAAGGCGAAGTGTTTAGGATCTGTGCCCGAGTGGTTGGTCACACCGAAGCAAGTTTAGCGTTGCTGGCAACTGGTCCTCCGGGCCTTCTCTACGGTTCCGTGACCGAAACTGATTCTGCCGTTCCCTTGGCAAGTGAGAGTCGCTGAAATCAGGACTCGCAAAGGAGCGCATATGGAAGATCTTTCTGATTCAGACCAAACAATCACGACAGAACTCGACGCCATTGGCGGCGAGGGCTTACGCGATTCAGGCTTTCAGGCGGAAAGGCCAGAACCGCACTTCGTTAGCTCTGAGGCCGAGGCTGAGGAGTAGTCGATGCCACATATCAATGAGCAGTCGACGCCTAAGCTACGTGACTTTCGTCAGGAGGTGACAGACAACATCGTCTCCTTGCTCGAGAAAGGCGTAGCACCTTGGCAGAAGCCTTGGGATGCCCAATCGCAAACCGCGATGCCCGTGAATCCCACAACGGACAGAGGCTATCGAGGTGGCAATGCCATACATTTGCTCGCCGTTGGACTTCAGCGGAACTATGATGATCCGCGTTGGATGACCTACAAACAGGCTTCAGATCAGGGCTGGCAGGTTAGAAAGGGCGAACGGGGAACGCAGATCGAGTTCTGGGACGTCAAGCCTCAACAGGAAGGTCCGAAGGACACGACCCGGAGCCCAATTCCCTCAAAGGACGGCGATAAGGGCAAAGGAGATGGGCCTTCTAAGCTCATCCACCGCGTCTATACAGTTTTCAACGCGCGTCAGATCGACGGCGTCCCGGCTCATACCCCGCTTGACCGCAAGCCCTTTGAGGTGGTCGAGGCTGGCGAGGGGATCCTGAATGGTAGTGGCGCGAAGATCGCCCATGATCAAGCCAATCATGCTTTCTACGACCGCCGAAAAGATGAGATTCATCTTCCAGCCCAGCAGTCGTTTAAGGACTCCGCCGGTTACTACGGTACAGCTCTGCACGAGCTCGCCCACTGGAGTGGACACCCGACCCGCCTGAATCGATATACCCTTGCCGAGAACTACAAATTCGGCGATACGAATTACGCAAAGGAGGAGCTTCGCGCAGAACTTGCCAGCGTATTCCTGGCAGCGGAAAAGGGTATTCCTCATAATCCCGAGAACCACGCTGCGTATGTTGGTTCATGGATTCAGTCGCTGAAGCAAGACAAGAATGAAATCTTCCGCGCAGCTCACGACGCATCGAAAGCGGCTGACTTTGTGCTCGCGCTAGAGCGCGACACTTCCATTGCTGACCAGGCACTCGGTTCGGGTTCTGATCTTTCTCCCAGTGGACCAACCAGGATAGAGACTCTGAGGCAAGACACAGCTGGTCTCGCTCGCGATCGCGATGAGATTGGAGAAGAGAAGATTCCGTCAGAGGCTGCAATCCCTTCCGAGCTGCTAGCTCAAGCACGGCGATCAAGTGAAAACGGTTCAGAATACCCTCAAGTATTCAGCCGCGGAGAGCAGATCGAGATCGCCAAGTTCGATAAGGAGGCGCGCCAACTCTTCGTTGTTGTTGCTCCTAAAGAGGCTTATAACGAGTACCTGAGCCAGGGAGTTCCGGCCAATGACGCTTTACCAAACCTGACACAAGATCAGCAAGAGTTTCTCAGTACAGGTTTGACCCCAGCAGAACAGCGCATTGTTCGTGATCCTGCGTATCAGGAAGCAGTAGACAAACTGATCAAGGCTTCTCCAGATGTTTTGAACCGTGAGCGAGCGGCTATTCTAGACAACGCGAATCGGAGTCAGCTTGAGCCTTACGATTACCAGCTCTCACTCCGACACCAGGCATTTAACGCTGCACTGCAGGCGCGTCCAGAAGTAAACCAATCCATCATGGAGGTCGATTGGGTAAAAGACATTGGCCATGCGCAGTTCAGGGCACAGTTGGCACGAGATCCTTCTTTCAATCCCGAAGCGCGATTAAACGCCGCTCCTACTTGGGTCAATGACCAGCGAGATATTGCAGCACCTAGTTCCGAAACCCGAAGAGACCGACAAGGCGAAGGCTTGCTTGCTGAAGGGAATTCAACTAACAAGAGCTCAAGGGCGATAACCCTCGAGTCGACGCAAACGGTCGCACGCATCGAACCCGAAAACGCGACCGTAAGCGTCACCGACAAGCGAGACGGTACAGAGCGAAGAACGCAGGTCGCGAGAGCGGGAACGGGCGACAACATCCAACCCAGTACAAGCCCTACAGCTCCACAAGCTGTTGTTCGAGATGGGTTAAAGGAAGCTTCCTCCTTGACAGAGCAGTTGCTCGGAAGTTCGGCAAAGGTGAAGCAAGCGGAGCTTGAATCTGGTGTCTATCGCGGCCCGGTCATTGCAGAAACATCTGAGCTATTCCTGCAGCGTCTGTCACCGCGCTCTGCTGTCGCTCATTCCAAGGACTTGTTCGAGCAAGCTCCTCACGTGGGTGCAAATGTTGCCATCAACTACTCGGATGGGAAGCCTGCCGTTCACGAAGTCAGAGAGCGGGGGCGCACTCTCGCCATGTCGCGCTGACGAACGCGGTTGATCTATCGGCATTGTCAGTGCACCGAAGCTTATGAATCCAAATGCAAACCTGTACCGAGTTCCTCGCAAGCCTGGATATTTAGGTAGCTATAACTGGCGAGCTACGTTACTCGGTATCACCTTCCT
>CALMAV010000482.1:4689-5825 GCA_937859895.1 uncultured Bryobacterales bacterium
GGTGAGCTGGATAGCCACCCAATTCCTGGCCAAATGCTTCGAGTATCAAACGGCGCTCGGAGCGCCCGTTTGCAGAATCGGCAAACTGAACGTTTACCAGCCGTTTGCGTGGACAGTGTGGGGCTGGCGAAACTCCTTTTCGCGTGATCCGCGCATTCGCCAACCGCTTTTCGAAGCGGAAATGATGGTTTTTGCTGGCAGCTTTCTGAGTATTGCAATCTTCTACTTCGTTGCGAATCGGCGATCCCGCCGATTGTCAGAGAACGCTGAAGATCTACATGGCTCTGCTCGTTGGGCGGAAGAACAGGATGTGAAGAATACCGGACTTCTCGAATCCTCCCAAGGAGTTTATGTGGGTGGATGGACTCGGAAAGGCGATTCCCATATCCACTACCTACGCCACAACGGGCCGGAGCACCTTCTAGCGTTTGCCCCAACACGATCCGGCAAAGGCGTTGGCTTGGTAATACCGACTCTTCTTGCTTGGAGCGAGTCAGCAATCATCTATGACATCAAGGGCGAGAACTGGGCGAGAACAGCCGGATTCCGAAACAAAGCCGGTCACCTTTGCTTTAAGTTCTCGCCTGTCGAGCTCAACGCAAGCTCTCGCTTCAATCCACTTGCCGAGATTCGGCTGTTCACTCCTCGAGACGTTAGCGATGCCCAAAACATTGCGAACATGATTGTCCGAACAGGCGAAGACAGTCCACAAGAACGCTATTGGCAGGACGCCGCGGCCTCGATCACGACAGGGATGATCCTCCACGTCTGTTATCAGGCAGCCTTAGACGGGCGAATAGCTTGCCCTGCGGACCTAACGCATACGTTCACTGTCCCCGGCCAGTCATTCCGAGAGACACTTGCCGAAATCTTAAGTTTTGAGCACGATCCCGGCTTTGCGCACGGTTGGCACATGCCACATGGGGGTCAAACCGCCACTCATCCCGTTGTTATGGAGAAAGCCCAAGAAATGCTAGACAAAGAGGACAAGGATTTCGGTGGCGTTCTCTCAACGGCCAAGACTGCGCTAACCCTCTACAGTGATCCTCTTGTCGCTCAAAACACGTCCGCCAGTGATTTCACGATAGACGACTTAGTCAACCATGAACGACCCGTATCGCTGTACTTGGTCGTTC
>CALMAV010000483.1 GCA_937859895.1 uncultured Bryobacterales bacterium
GTAGATGAACTCGTGTTGATGGTGCGGCGGAATATCCAGAAGACAGCTGCGTTAGATGCGCTGATTCTTAACTTGCGTAACAGTTCTGGAATGGTGGGCGGATAGAATAGCGGTACCCCGTGAACTCAAGTGTACGGTGGCGAACCTGGGGCGACTGATACCATTCGAGGAACAATGTTTGAGGAGAGGCGCGACGAGTCGCTAGTCAGGAAAGTAGCTCGAACGACGATGGCAGACGGGAAAGAGCCAGCGCGGCGACCTCCATCTATTAAGAAGTCGACACCGCCTGACCAGACGAATGCAGAGCAGTTTTACTATTCCAAGCAGATGCAGAGTAAGACTTCGATGATCGTGGTTTTAACGGATGGGGAGCAACTGGAGGGCGTAATTGAGTGGTACGACCGCGATTGCTTGAAGCTGAATCGGACTGACGCGCCGAATCTGCTTCTCTACAAGCACTGCATCAAGTACCTCTATAAAGCGGAACCCGAGTAGGTCAGCGGAGTCCGTGCTCCTGCGTGCGAGCTTTAGAAGCTAAGCGGTAAGCGCGCCGCTCGCCGGCCTGATCGAAGCGCCTTTGGTCCTCATCAGATTGGGGAGTGATGGGGGGCAACTCACGGCGGTTCCCCCCTCCGTCCACACCGACAAAGGTCAGGTAAGCAGACGACATGTGGCGGGTGAGACCGGTTTGCAGGTTCTCGACCCAGACCTTGACGCCGACTTCCATGGAGGTTCGGTAGACGCGGTTGACGCGGGACTTCAACAGGACGAGTTGGCCGAGCGTGACCGGGTGCAGAAACGTCATTTGATCAACGGAGGCGGTGACGACGATCATGCGAGCGTGGCGCATGGCCGCGATGGCACCGCACAGATCAACCAGGTGCATGACGTGGCCGCCCAGCATATTGCCGAGCAGGTTGGTGTGGTTCGGGAGGCAGATCTCGGTGTATTCGGACTGAGACTGCTGGGGCGTGAACACTTCAGAACTCATGCGGTTTGGCTCAGCAGGTGAAGATAGCTGGCGCAGAAGGCCTGAATTTGCGCACGTTCGACCTTATCTTCCGCTTCACCTGATACTGTGCTCTCGGCAATTTGATACGTGACCTCCCGCCAGCGAACGGGCGTATGATCCGCTTCTTCCAGAACAACAACTTGCAGGGTGGTATCGGTACGGGCGCGAACGCTAAAGCGGCGCGAGATACGGATTTCAATGTCCTTGGCATGAGGGCATTCGTTCTGGAACCGGCCCTGATTACAGCCTTCAAAACGCAGGGGTGAACGCCCGGTGATGGCGGCGCCGTCGCGACCGCAGATGCCGTTGTACTCAGCAATAAGAGGCAGGCGGCCGAAGGAGGACTGAGGATCGAATGCCACAGAAGTCGGTTCGAAGAAAGGGCAAGGCACTCGCCTTCAGTATCGCAACATTAGGCTGACAATTTGTCTGCCTTACGTTTTCGTGACCACCACCACCAGTTGCGCTGATCGGCAGGAAGATGCGGGTTTTGCGCTTGCGCCACGGCACAGCGGAAGACGTCCAAAACGCATGGGTCTTGTCGTGTCCCTGTCTGTTCGGATAGGCGTTGATAAAGTGCAAGCCCGTCGGATTGCGCAAGCTGCTCAACCGACGTAATGCTAAGGGAATGCAAGTCGGCTTCGAGCGAAGGACCTATGCCTGCCAGGTCGCGTAACTGGCGTGACTTTGTTGTGTCGGGCGAGACGGTACGCAACAGTTCACTCCCTAATTGAGGTCTTGCCTGAGTATATCGAGAGCTTTCGCTCCATGAGAAAGTCGCAAGTAATCGAGTAGTCAGGCGTCGGGTGATGTGGCGTACTCGAGGTTAGAGGTGTTTGCAGAATGTTTGGCAAGCAGAAATTTGGCGTGGAGTTCGTCGACGTAGTGGTCAAGCTCATAGCTTGAAAATTCGAACCCATTCTCTTCGGGGTCAAAGTCGCGACCCTCTTTCCGTGCTTCGGACTGGAGTTGGGAAGCCAAGGCGAGGTTCTTGCGCTGCTTATAGGTGGCTTGCTTCTGGACGGTTTGCAATTCGATGATGTCCTTCTCGCGGCGGCGATGGAGGCGCGCTTCTTGCAGTTGCAGGTTGCGAATCTGCTTTTCGTATTTGAATTGGATTTCCAGTTCGATAAGGGCGCGGCGCTCAGCATGACTTAGGTCGGTGAAGGAGTTGGCGAAGTCATCGGAAGCTTTGGCTTGCAGTGCGAGCAGGAGGTGCGGGATGCGAGCCAGGCGCCAGTCGGTATCGGCAATGGATTGGACGAGAACGGTTTGGTCGTAGGTGGTGGGCCGGTAGCGTTTTGCGTAGGCTGCCAGATGAGTTTCGTAGTCGGCCAGATCATCGGAGGGAAGCAGGACGGTGCGGCCGGTGAGGGCCGTAGTGACGGCGTTACGGCTGGAGATGACTTTGCCTTCCGAGGTGACCGGTCCGGTAGAGTGAGCGGCGTTGGCGCGGTTCGCGGTGAGCTGGGCGGGCGATACGGTGTGACTCATGCCTGGAGGATGAGTGGGTCAGTTCAAGCGCGGCGCTGGCGGCTGTGAGTAAGTTGTTGAGCAGAGTGGGAAAACTTTTTTTCGCGGTTTTGGGAATGGTTGCACAAGGTACGACTATTGATGATGCCCGCGATTTAGCGCTTACCTCGGGGATCATACTGAAAGCATTGCTCAAGCGGCACACCAAGCACGATTGCCACTTTGAAGGCAGTCTCGAGGGAAGGCGAATACTTATCCTGTTCGATGGCTATGACGGTTTGCCGTGTGACACCAATTAGGTCGGCGAGTTCCTGCTGCGTCATCTCGCGAAGGGCCCGAAGTTCTCGAATCTGATTGCGTATTGCGGGCATCAGAGCGCCTTCCGATAGGCCACAAGTTGCGTGGCAGTCTTCGTTATGTCCGCAAGGACCAACATACCGAAAAAGACGCTCAGGAAATGAAGTCCTATCATCCGGCTATCTAGGTGGAGATTGCCGACGGTCGCGTGGAACCATCACATGCCCAACCCGAGCACCATCAACGAGGCAAGCGCCAGATAACCTGCACGATAGCCTCGCAGCTCGATCAAGCGATCACGTTCGTCTGTCACCCGGTTTCGTGTCAATGCGGCAATGACCGACTGCAGAATGATCTGCAACACGATAATTGCGCCAATCATGCCTGCGACTTTGTTGATAGAGTTCTGCTGGTGAAGGAAAAAGTAAGGGGCGTACACAACAATCTCCGCTGAAAGCGAAGCGTAAAGAGTTCTCTCTCGGTAAGAAAGGTTTGTCATCATGATCGCTTACTCCAATGTCAAAGATTATTGACATTCTCAACGTAGCGGTTTCGTTTGGATGTGTCAAATATTTCTTACATGTTTCTGGGCTGTAGTTTGACCAAGTTGATTCAAGCAGTTACTTTACGAAACCAATATGAGGGAATCTGTAACGCGCAGCTTGCAGTGCCAGCAGGAGGTGCGGGATGTGGGCCAGTCGCCCGTCGGTGTTGGCAGTGGATGGACTTTGATGGTGGGTGGTGGGCCGATAGCGTTTTGCGTATCACCTACTGGTACTGCTGGGCTATTATCATCGGGTAAGGCATGACCCTGGGCGCGAAGCGCTCGCACCGCTGAGA
>CALMAV010000484.1:0-288 GCA_937859895.1 uncultured Bryobacterales bacterium
GGCCCACACCTTCCCAGCCCACAAACATAACTAGCAAGTTCGAGGCGAGCACCAGAACCAACATGAAGAATACGAACAAATTGAAGTACGAGAAGAAGCGATTAAACCCTTCTTCATGGTCCATGTAGCCGGTTGCATAAATATGAATCAACAGCCCAACACCGGTCACCACTAGGAGCATTACCGCCGTGAGTCGGTCAACCACCAGATCGAAACCGACATTCAGGAAGCCGCTTTGCATCCAGGTGAAGTCGTGCTCGGCGTATGCGGTATCAAGCGGATAAAGCT
>CALMAV010000484.1:298-713 GCA_937859895.1 uncultured Bryobacterales bacterium
GGGCCACAACATACAGGAAAGAGAGAGCCACTGAGCCAACGGCAATCAGGCCGGCAACCTGTTTAGGCCAGCGGCGACCGAACATGCTACTGATCAGGAAGCCAAGAAGAGGGAAAAACGGAATAAGCCAGAGTGTCATTAGCGGGAACTAGAGTTTTAGCGAATCGACTTCGTCGATCTGCAGGGTGCCGCGGTTTTTGAAGATTGTAAGGATAATAGCGAGGCCTACCGCCGCTTCTGCGGCCGCCACAACCATCACAAAGAAGGAGTAGATATGGCCGTCGATTCGTTGCAGTTGGTAGGAAAAAGTAACGAAGCTGAGATTTACAGCATTGAGCATGAGCTCAATAGACATAAAGACCGTAATTACGCTTTTGCGATAAATGAAGCCGGCGATGCCGAGTACGAAAAGAAC
>CALMAV010000484.1:723-8315 GCA_937859895.1 uncultured Bryobacterales bacterium
CAGCGGAACCGGTGGGATGTAAGGCACAGCTAGTCAATCTCCTTTTGAGCCAGGACAACCGCGCCCAGAATCGCAATCAAAATCAGAACAGAGATAACTTCGAATGGAAGCAGATATTCGGTGAAAAGCATTTGACCGATCCGCTCGGCTGTACCGCCCACCCAGGTGCCGAAGCCAACAGTTCGCAGCGGGCCTAGATCACTACGAATCAAGAACACAAATAGGGCAATGAAGGCAAGCAGCAGAGGCAGGCCGGCAACCTGTGCGAACCACGACTTACTGCTGGCCTTCTCCGCGCCCGCGTTTAAGAGCATGATAGTGAAAATAAACAGCACCATGACGGCACCACCATACACAATCAATTGCGCCATGGCGATGAATTCCGCACCCAACAGGAGATAGAGAACGGCAAGCGATCCCATGACACCGATCAGTGATAGCGCGCTTGAAATCGGATGCTTCTGGAAGACAAGGTTGACTGCGCAAACCACTGAGACTGTAGCGAAAACGATGAAGAGAATCGTACCCATCGAAAGACTTAGAATACAGCTACGCAGAATGCGGTCAGCAACAAATTGATCAATGCACAGGGAAACAAAAATGTCCAGGCGAATTTCATCAGCTGGTCATAACGAAAGCGCGGCAGCGTTCCGCGAATCCAAATGAAGGTAAAGAGCAATGCGCCGACTTTGCTGAGGAACCAGAAGATTGGGGTCAGCACCGGCTGCAGTAAAGGAATCGCAAATAGAATAGCGACAACGAGGAATGCCAAAGCAAATAGCGAGAAGCTGATTGCATCGCCTTTTCGCGCAGGATTAAAACCGAACCAAAAGCAGAGCAGTGCGGCGCCAAGGAAGAACAGAACGGGCACGTAGTTCGACCAGGGTGCAGGAAACAACGGATGCCAGCCGCCCAGGAACAGCAGCGTCGCAACGCAGGTGATGGTCACCATGTTTGCGTACTCCGACATGAAGAAGCAGGCAAACTTCATGCTGCTGTACTCGGTGTGAAAGCCGGCCACTAACTCGTTTTCAGCTTCGGGCAGATCGAACGGGATACGGTTGGTTTCCGCGAACGCAGCGATCATGAAGATAACGAAAGCAAAGATCTGGGGAAACGGCATCTGGAAGATGTTCCAACGCGGGATGAAGCCCAGGTAGTAACCGGCTTGTGCATCGGTAATGCCCCGGAAACTCAAATGGTTGTTCAACAGTAGCGGCGAGACAATCGCCAGAGTAAGAGGCAGTTCGTAGCTAATGAGCTGAGCGCTGCTGCGCAGGCCACCGATAAGCGAATACTTATTATTCGATGACCAGCCAGCAAGCGCAACGCCATACACGCTAACCGAACTAATAGCGAGCACAAACAGAATGCCGACATTTAAGTCAGTGATCTGCATGAATGTGCGAACGCCGAACACGGTCACTTCCGGTCCGAACGGAATAATCGAGATCGAAATCAACGCCAGCGAAACCGCAATGAATGGCGCAAGCAGGTAGAAGAACTTGTTAACGTATGGCGGCAGCAGATCTTCTTTGGTCAGCAGCTTGAAAACGTCCGCCATCGGTTGCATTAGCCCGTGAGGACCGACCCGCAAAGGGCCAGTCCGGGACTGGATATGCGCCAGAACTTTTCGCTCTACCCATTGCAAGTACGCAAGGGTCGTCATAAAGACACCGAAGACAATCGCGATCTTAATCAGGCTGACGACGAAGAAGTTAAACGTCATTGTTCCTGTCCGCGTGTCTCTGTTTGCACGCTTCCCTCGCGGATGCCGGTGTGCTTGATGGGCTCATGATACAGCTCACCGGGAGACTCAATGACGGAGTTGAGCATGTTTGAGAATCTACCTAGTGTGCCAGACGTGAAAAGTGTATTGTTGGCCGATCGGACTAACTCGGGCGCAGGCCGGAAGTCGACATGACCGTTCAGTGGTGCCGTAGGCGCGGCACCTCCTGTTTCAATAACTGCGAGCGGAACGTTATACCCGTGTACTGCCTGCCGAATCAGCTGGAAAACAGCTCCCGGCTGCGAGGGGCCCAGGTCAACATTCATCTCTTTGGCCAGCAGCGCAAAGATCTCACTGTCGGGCTTGGTGCCCATGGTCTTGGGGCCGCGCACGACTTTTTGCACATCGCCGCAGACGTTGGTAACCGTACCGCTCTTCTCGTAGACCGATGAGGCCGGAAACACTACGTCAGCGCGGCTGGCCGTCTCAGTAAGAAACAAGTCTTGCACCACGATGAAGGCACCGCTCGCTGCCAGAGGCTGTCGCGAAACCGGGTTGGTACCAACAATCCAAAGCGCGTCAAGATTTGTCGCGCCAAGCATCTGGTCGTAGTTCAGACCAGCTTCCAAGCCGCTCTCTGTTGCAGGGTGGTAGCCCGGCAGAAGATCAGGCAGTACGCCGAGATCTGAAGCACCGCGTGAGTTCGAATAGTCGAGGAGGCAAACATACTTAACCGGAATACCTAGGGAATCGCCAAAGGCAACCAGCCGGCGAACCGCTTCGCCCTTCACTGCAGCACCAAAGAGAATGACCAATTCGGGTTCGGCCGCCAGCTTTTCGCGAAGCGATTCAAGCGTCTCGAGCTCTTGGCCAACCTCTGCACGAAAAGCGCTCGCGTAACTATCTTCCCGAACCACGCCCGGTGTAACAGCGTAGATATGTGCCTTATTCAGACGCCAGTTGTTACGCAATTGGTAAGCAAGCAGCGGCTGCTCCTGTGCTAGATCGCTATGAATCACGAGCGCAGCTTTGCTGTGGGATATGTCCTGCGTGGTCGCCAGTCCGCCAGTGCGGCCAGCCAATGCGTCCATCAGCGTAGGTAAATCGCCAGTCCGATGGTGATCGATGTTATTGGTGCGAAGAATCTGGCGCGCAAATCGCTGCAGTAGATAGTTCTCTTCGTTGGTGGTGTGGTTTGAACCAATCACCCCAAAATTTCCGTTGCGCGCCCGGAGCTCGTTGAATTTTCTGGCGACAGTCGCTAAAGCCAAGGCCCACGAAACAGGCTTCAACTGACCATTCACGCGCATCAAGGGTGCAGTCAGGCGGTCCGGATGCTCGTTGAAGTCGAAAGCAAAGCGGCCCTTGACGCAGAGAAACTCGCCATTGACGCCCGACCGATCACGGTTATTGGAGCGCATGATCTCGCCATTGCGCACACCCAGCGTCACCTTACATCCATTCGAGCAGTGTGTGCAAACTGTGCCCACATGCTCCATCTCCCACGGCCGCGTCTTGTAGCGATACGTACCGCTCGTCAGCGCGCCTACCGGGCAGATGTCAATACAAGCACCGCACTCGTCGCACTCCAGGTGATCGCCTTTATTAGGGATGATCTCCGCAGCAGCACCGCGATTGCCGACACCCAGCGCATTCACTCCCAGTGCTTCGCCGCAGATCCGTACACACCGGTAACAAAGGATGCAGCGCGGAGCATCGTAGAACACAATGGGCGACCACTGCTTCTCGTCAACGTGAATTTTTGCTTCGCGGAACCGGCTCTCCCCCGCCCCGTAGCGAAAGACCATATCCTGCAGTTCGCACTCACCACCCTTGTCGCATACTGGGCAATCCAGCGGATGATTGGTGAGCAGAAACTCCAACGTGCCTTTACGGGCTTTGCGGACAATCTCCGAATCGGTGTGAACCACCATGCCTTCGGCAACGGGCAGCGTACAGGCCACTTGCAGCTTCGGAGTTTTTTCAACTTCCACCAAGCACATGCGACAGGCGGCTTGCAACGAAAGATCGTCGTAGTAGCAGAAGGCAGGAATCGAGATGCCGGCTTGTTTGGCGGCATTGATTAACAGCGTTCCCGGCGCTGCCTCCAGCGCGTGACCATCGATTGTGAAATGAACTGGATCAGCCATGATGTTTACTTCAAATACCTTTTCTCAAACAACAACCAGTTCCGGCGAGCCGGCGCGCTGCGGCGCTACAACGCCTTGCGACTTAGCTAGATACTCCTCAAACTCGCCACGAAACTTTGTAATAAACCCTGTGGTGGGCATCGCTGCGGCATCGCCTAAGGCGCAAAAGGTGCGACCCATCATATTGTCAGCCAGCTGGCCAATCAGATCGATGTCACTTGCAATGCCATTGCCGTCGTGGAACCGGCCCAGAACCTTTTTCAACCACGTTGTACCTTCACGGCAGGGAATGCACCAGCCGCAACTTTCATGAGCGTAAAACTTGATGGTGCGCAACGCAACGGCAACAATGTCGGTGTCTTCGTCCAGAATTACCAAACCACCTGAACCCGCCATGCTCTTGGCTTTGGCAATGGAATCGAAATCGAGCAGCAGATCGGAACACTCATCGGCTCTTAGAACGGGCGCTGAGGAACCACCCGGGATAACGGCTTTCAGCTTCTTGCCATTCCGCATACCGCCACAGACTTCGTCGATCAATCGCATCAGCGGAAAGCCCATGGGTAGCTCGTACACGCCGGGCTTGTTCACGTGACCGGAAACACAGGTTAGTCGCGTGCCGCCATTCTTCGGCGTACCCAGCGCCGCATACCAGGCACCGCCATTGCGCAGAATAACCGGAACACTTGCAAACGTCTCGCAATTGTTCAAGATTGTGGGCGATTGAAACGCACCCACAACCGCCGGAAAGGGAGGCTTCAAGCGCGGAATGCCGCGCTTGCCTTCCAGCGACTCCAGCAGCGCCGACTCTTCTCCGCACTCATACGCACCCGCACCAGTATGCGTGTAGAGGTCGAAATCCCAGCCGGACCCGAACAGGTTTTTGCCCAAATAGCCGCGCGCATAGGCTTCGGCAATGGCCCGTTCAACCGACTCGATCTGGTGCCGGTACTCGCCACGAATAAAGACATAACCTTTGTTCGACTTGATCGTCCAGGCAGCGATCATCATGCCTTCAATCAGCTGATGCGGATCGTTCTCCATCAGGAGCCGATCCTTGCAGGTGCCTGGCTCACTCTCATCTGAATTGCAAATGACGTAGGTGGGCTTGCCCGTCGTGCGCGGAACAAAACTCCACTTCATGCCGGTTGGAAACCCGGCACCGCCACGACCGCGCAGCGAAGAGGCTTTCAGCTCATCGATAATCGCTTCGGGCGTCATCCCTACAGCTTTTTGAATGGCAACGTAACCTTCGTTTGCCAGATAAGTATCGAGAGAGCCCGCATTGGGCAGATCGAATCGCTGCGAGATGACTCGGACCTCCAGCGGGCTCGGTTCGTTGTAACGCATGATTCTTCTTTAAGATGCTTTCCGCTGATAACTTCCGTCCCGCAGCGCCGCCATCAGCTGGTCAAAGCGTTCGGGGGTAACGAAATGGTGAAAATCGTAGTTAATCTGGACAGCCGGGGCCCAGGAGCAGGCGCCCATGCACTCCACTTCTTCCAGTGAGATCAGGCCGTCAGAGGAAACCTGCTTGTTACCGAGGCCCAGCCGCTTGCTCGCATAGTTGTAAAGCTCTTCGGCCCCCACCGCCTGGCACGCGATGTTCGTGCAAACCTGCACGTGATACTTGCCCAGCGGTTTGCGATGAAGCATCGAATAGTAGCCGATCACTTCATCCACCTGCAGCGGCGTGATACCGCAACGACGCGCTATCTCCTCGACTAACTCCTGCGACACACAGCCTAGTTCATCTTGCCCATACAGCAGCATCGGTACGACCGCGGAGCGCTGTCGGCCAGGGGGATAACTGCTCAAGATTTTGGCGTAGCGCTCTTCCAGCGCCGGCGAGAAAGTCATACTGCTACCGATCCACGTCTCCCAGAACAAAATCCATGCTGCCCATAACCGCAATGGAGTCGGAAATCACCACATTCTCGAGCATTGCTCCCAATGACTGGAGGTTGCCAAAACTAGGCGTTCGCATAAACACGCGATGCGGATTGGCGGTACCGTCACTTACCACGTAGTAGCCAAGTTCACCGCGCGGCGATTCCACTACCTGATAGACAGAACCGGCCGGCACTCGGAATCCTTCGGTCACGATCTTGAAGTGATAGATCAGCGACTCCATCTGGGTCTTCATCTTTTCGCGCTCCGGCAAAACCACATGCGGCGCATCGGCCTGCCACGGGCCTTCAGGCATCCCGTCCAATGCCTGCCGGACAATCTTCACGCTCTCCCGCATCTCGTCCATACGGACTTCAAAGCGTGCATAAACATCATTTGCCGTGCGGGTCGGCACGTCAAACTGAAACTGCTCGTAGCTGGTATGCGGGCAGTCTTTACGGGCATCCATCTTGAAACCAGCAGCACGAATCATCGGCCCGGTCACGCCGAGTTCCAGCATGTCTTCTACCGGCAGAGCGCCTACGCCCTTAGTGCGATTGACAAAAATGGGATTGGAAGCCAGCAGATTGTGGTACTCATCAATACCAGTTGCCAGCCGAGCAATCGTTCGCGCCACGGCCTTTTGCCATCCCCGGGGCGGCTCCAGCGCCAACCCGCCTATACGAATGTAGCTGGTCATCATGCGCTGGCCGGAGAACATTTCGAAGATCTTCATGATCTCTTCACGCTCGCGGAAACAGTAGAAGTAAACCGACATGGCACCGATGTCAAGTGCGTGGGTACCCAGCCAAATCAGATGGCTGCTGATGCGCGTCAACTCACACAACATCACCCGCATCCACTGGGCTTTGGGCGGGATGTCAATCTTCAGTAGCCGCTCAACAGCAAG
Source organism: uncultured Bryobacterales bacterium (assembly GCA_937859895.1). Lineage (GTDB taxonomy): Bacteria > Acidobacteriota > Terriglobia > Bryobacterales > Bryobacteraceae > Bog-105. The sequence continues at coordinate 7,403 of CALMAV010000484.1, forward strand.
CGCATAACAGAGATTGTTATTCAGGTTCGAAAGATAATCGACCCGATCAGTTAGCGGAACCACCTGCTGATACTTGCGGCCCTCGGCCTGCTTCTCGATCCCCGTGTGGAGATAACCAATCTCAGGCCTTGCCTTTAAAATGGTCTCGCCATCCAACTCCAACACGACTCGCAACACTCCATGCGTAGAAGGGTGCTGCGGGCCCATGTTGAGCGTCATCTTGCGCGCTCGTCCAACCCCGTCGTCGACAACAGGCGAGAGCTCGGACGGGTCCTCTACTGCTAATTCATGCGTAGCGTCGAGAGACGCCACACGAGACTTACCCTCAATCATCACTACACCTTTAGATTCGGATTCGAAGGAACCCGGACCAGCTACTCATCCTGATAGGAGTACCTGTGCCCGTGCACCGGATAATCTTTGCGCAAGGGATGCCCTTCCCAGTCGGGTGGCATCATGATGCGCTCTAGGTTCGGATGGTTCGAAAACGGAACCCCAAACAAGTCAAAAATTTCACGTTCGTACCAGTTCGCACCTCGCCAGACAGACGAGATCGAAGGCACTTCCTCTCGCTCGCCAACCCGCATCGACAGACGAAGTCGTCGTGAGTCACTCGGCGAGTGAAGAAAGTAAACGATTTCAAAGCGTGGCTCTTCCGGCCACCAATCGACCCCAGTCACAGCACTTAACCGCAAAAAGCCGCCAGCATCTTTCACTAATCGGCAGACAGGGACGATGGAAGCCGGAGCAATGGTCAAGACTGGACAATCGACCGCCAGCGTCGCGCCAATAATGGCGTCAGGCAGTCGATTCTGGATGAGCAGCGCCGTTGGGTTTTCTCCAACTACTTCAGGCAGCACGACGCCCTTCCCTGCTTCGTACACTCGGACGGTCCGCAGTTGACCAGTTCAAA
>CALMAV010000485.1 GCA_937859895.1 uncultured Bryobacterales bacterium
GAGCGGGATTATGTGAACCGTCTGCGTCCATAAACAGTACATAATTACCGGCTGCTTCGGCGATGCCAGTCCGTACCGCATCGCCATAGCGGTTACCACCTCGCCTATGGAGATGACGGACACCGTGGGCTCTGCAGACTTCGGCTGTGTCGTCTAACGGCTCACTCGCGTCTACCACTACAATCTCGTGAGAAGCTGTCAGTTCTCCAGCACTGACCTTTAGTCTCGGAAGGAGTTGGGCAAGCGCTACGCCTTCCCGATATGCTGGAAGCACTATCGTAACCTCAGGCACTGGCACTCAAAAATCGATTTGCTTCCGGACGTCGCAGCCGGAGCTGAGGAAAGTTGGACTGTGCCAACTCCCAAACTGCGAACGCCAGATTCGTCGTAGGCCGCCACGGCAATTGAGCAGCTTTCGAAATGTCTGCTACCAGGTGCATAGGTTCAAATGGATGATAGGGCAGCTCGCCAAATCGCAAGTCGGCCTCCAGCGCTAGGTGAGCACATACGCCCTCGATGATTTCTCGAATCGTTTTCAGGTCGCCGCTTCCCAAGTTGTAGATTTCAGTCTGACCGCTTGCCTTCCGATTGATAACAGCAGCCACTGCTGCTGCGATATCTTGCACGCAACAGAAGTCCCGATACTGTTCTCCTCGCGAAAGTCTAACCGGCTGTTGCGCTACCGCGGCTCGTAGAAGAGAGGGAAAGAGTCGCCCTTCACAATCATGCAGTCCAGTAAATGAAAATGGACGTAATATCGTAAGCTGCCTCGAATACTCCGCAGCACCTGTCTGCAGAAGACATTCCGCTGTGGATTTGGTTGCTCCATAGGGATGTAGCGTATCTGTTCGATCAGTTTCGCAAAGTGGACGATTCTGTGGACGATAAACCAGGCCGCTACTGATATAAACGAAGTGACAAGAGCTTAAGGCACAAGAAGCTTCGAACAGCCGCAGCGTTGTGGCCACATTGAAGTCAATCATTTGGTACCACTCAGGGCGCGCAGGTCTTACTCCGATAGCGGCGCAGTGCACTATCACGTCAGGCTTTACAGCAGCCAGAATAGCTGACATCTGGTCGATATCCGAAAGTTCTGCCTGTAACACTGAAACATTCATGTACGCAGTCAAGAACGGTTGCAGATTGCGCAAAGGAAGTACAATGGCGAGGTCAGGATTGTTGGCTAGTAACCGCACAATGTTGAGCCCCAACGTTCCAGAGCCACCCGTAATAAGGATTTTCAGCTTCTCCGGACTACTCATTCGTGATGCTCAAGCGTATCCAATGAAACACAGGATAACAAGATGGGAAGGCATCTTGAGTTACATCGGCCGTTGTGACTAAAATATTGAACTCCCATTTCGTAGCAGCTTTAGAAGATTTTTATCTGCGTTGTGAGAAAATTTTGTCGGTAACTAGCCGGCAACGCTATGACGACGGAAGAACCTTTATTTACGGGAGAGGCTAGCAAGCTGGATGTTTTGATAGTAGAGAATGATCCGGCGACTGCTCGCCTGACCATGGAAGCTTTTCGGGAAGCAGGTCTGCACCACGGGGTTGTTTGTTTGCCGGACGGCGACGAAGCGCTTGCTTATCTCAGGCGCGAAGGCAAGCACCACATCCGTCCCCATCCTGACATCATCTTTCTTGATCTGCACATGCCCAAGAAGTCAGGGCTCCAGGTGCTGTCAGAGATAAAAAAGAGCAGTCGTCTAGTCGTGATCCCTGTCATTGTCGTATCCGGGTCGGAAGACCCCAGGGAAGTTCGGCAAGCATATGAGCTTCACGCTAGCTGCTACATCCGTAAGCCGAGCGACCTCCACCAATTCCTGCAATTCATCTCAGTTTGTTACCAGTTCTGGGGTGGTGTTGTGACGTTGCCGCCTAAGGCGGAGTTGACTTCGAACATTGCCTAGTTCCAGGTTTCGATGGCTTGTTCACCGGTGTGGGGCGATAGTTACGTTTTGCAATCGGGCGAAACTGCTTCCGCGGCGAGCCACATTCGGCTCCGTAGCCCGAAAAGAGACGTAGCCCCTGAGTCTGTCGCAACCCGAGTTGACATCTAACGCGGGCACACTTCTTTCCATAGCCACGAGCGCGGTGCTTGCCAATTGTGAGCGATCAACCTCCATTGGGAAATATTGGCTTTTGCGATAACGAGATGCTTGGTAGGGCTCTGCGGCTCACTCAAGGCAGTGCGGCCATTCGACCTGGCGAAGAGCCTGCTTACCCAAAGCAAAGTGAAAACGGAGTTCGGCGGACTCGAGACATTTTCGACAGTTAACAGACGGATATAGAGCGGGCTTACGCTACGCCAACCGCACCATATCCAAAGTAGAAATGCGAGTTAGATATAAACGATAAGGTTATGGCAAACGCGAATTGTGACATCGGGCTTATTGGCCTTGCTGTTATGGGCCAGAATCTGGTCCTGAACATGAATGACTGCGGCTACAAGGTCGCGGTGTTCAATCGGACGGTTTCGAAGGTGGACGAGTTTATCGAGCATGAGGCGAAAGGGACGCAAGTGGTCGGTACTCACTCGATTGAAGAATTGACACAATCGCTCAAGTCTCCGCGCCGGGTCATGCTGATGGTGAAAGCGGGCGATACGGTCGACCAGATGATTGACCACATTGTTCCTCACTTAGAGAAGGGCGACATCATCATCGATGGCGGAAACTCGCACTATCCGGATACTAACCGTCGCACGAAAAGCCTGAATGAAAAAGGAATTCTAT
>CALMAV010000486.1:0-1480 GCA_937859895.1 uncultured Bryobacterales bacterium
CGAGTAAGCCAAAGCCAGTGACATCGGTACAGGCGTGCACCTCACAGAGCGAAAGTGCCAGTGCCGCATCGCGGTTGAGCGTCAGCATCTGGTCAATTGCCCCGGCAACATGCCCGTCTTCTACCTCTTCTCTCTTCAAAGCCGTTGAGATAACACCGGTTCCAATGCGCTTAGTGAAAATAAGCACATCCCCGGCACGTGCACCAGCATTGGTCCAGATTCGGTTAGGATGGATCAAGCCGGTAACGGAATAGCCGAATTTGATCTCATCTTCGGCAATGCTGTGGCCGCCGAGGATCACACATTGCGCCTCATGAATCTTGTCGGCGCCCCCTTTCAGAATGGCCTCCAAGTCTTCAATCTCACCTTTGGGTGGGAACACAACGAGCGATAAGGCAGTAATCGGGCGGCCTCCCATTGCATAGATGTCGCTGAGGGCGTTCGCGGCGGCGATGCCTCCGAACGTGTAGGGGTCGTCAACAATGGGCGTAAAGAAATCGACTGTTTGCACAATGGCAAGCGGATTCCCATTGGCAGCCTTCGTCAGATTGTAGACGCCAGCGTCGTCAGCCGTGTCGTAGCCGACCAGGACGTTTTCATTACGTAAACGAGGAACAGTACGAAGTGCGCGATCAAGAATCTTCGGGCTGAGCTTAGAAGCACAGCCGCCTGCCTTTACATTGGCAGTAAGTCGAGTTGCCATCTCTCCTAGGATGTCAGGTGGCGAGATTCGCTTCCGGCTGCGACTGATTCTTCCGCGAACGCCCACTCGCGCCACTCGTCCAGCAACGGAAAATAGAGACCAAGATGAAGAGGTCCGGCTCGAAGGCGGGATAGAAGGGTGGCGTAGGTTTCCATCTGCTCGCGGTAGCGGTGGACCTCGCTGTTGAGAAAACTTTGCAGATTTGCACCCTGGTGCTCACTGGTCTTGTAATCCACAATCCAGAGACGATTAGTTGAACCATCACGGAAACATCGGTCAATGCTGCCGGTGATCAGGCGATTCCGCACGCGCCCTTGAATAGCCAGCTCAGACGCAGCCTCCGGATGAGCGGAAAGAATCCACTGCCCGCGCGAGCTTCCAAGTGTATTGGTGATGGCGCGCAACACTCGATCAGCCGCGCTTGTCAGATCAGCAGCAGGAACGCCGAGCCTCTGCAGCTCTGTGGTGTACAAGGGCAAGCTGGACGAAAGTCGATGGCTGTCCCAAGCCGCAGCTCCGTCGGTTGCAATGCGCTTCAAAACATTGTGAACGACAGTACCAATGTGTCTGCCCGTGTCGCTTACCCACTCATACGTGACGGTGCGAGCCGAAGCGGTACTGCGAAGCAGTTCGGGCTGCCACTCAACGGATTGCGGAAGCTGCAAAGGCCGCCACGATGTGGGAACGCGGCGGATAAAGGTCTGCTTCGACCCACTTTCTTCCGGAAAGTTGAGGGAGCTTTGCTTTGGAAGCTTGCGGCCTAACAGCCTTTGGTAC
>CALMAV010000486.1:1490-4676 GCA_937859895.1 uncultured Bryobacterales bacterium
ATTGAGGCCAGATCATCTTCAGAAACGTACCTTCGCTAGGCGCCTGGATGGTGCCGTCTTTCTTTATTTTCACCGAACCAAGAAGGTATAAGTGGTTCACCGCACGCGTGCAAGCCACGTAAAAGAGACGCTCATTCTCACGCCGATCTTTGAGCTTTATCTCGTCCTTGATGTTCTTGTATTCCGGCGTGGAGTCTTCTCCGGTTTGTGGCTGAGCAGCGACATGCAGGTGAACATTACCCTCGTCGTCGGTGGTCTCGGTCCAAAGTAGGAGTTCGGACTCGTTGGCGCGGGTCGAGCGGCCAAGTTGAGGCAGAATGACGGTGTCGAACTCGAGTCCTTTGGCTGCGTGGATCGTCATCACACGAACGCAATCGGCACCGGTGTCCGGCTTTGCATTCAGCAGTTCCACGCGCTCGGCGAGAAGACTAAAATCGCGCACAGTGCCGCCCTCTTCAAAGCGCTCCAGCAAGGACAGAAAGGTGTCCACATCCTCGCGCTGATTTCTGAGAGGGAGAAGAGCCGAGCCGCCCGAAGCAATCCAAGTCTCTTCTATCAACTGCCGCAGCGGTATGCGCCCAAGATGGCCGACGGCTTCAGAAGCAACCTGAAAGAAGCGAATGGCCCGCAGTCGGCCGTCCGGAGAGAGCGTGTGCACCACAGCAGGGTCCGCAAGCAGATCAAAGATGGTACGGGATGGGTAAGGTTCGGCCAGCGCGGAAAGGTCCGGGAGAGTCAGGCCGCACCACGGTGCACGCAGGCAGGCCAGCCACGATACGCGATCGGCAAGATGAACCAGCGCTCGCGTAAGAGCGAGGATATCTAAGACGTGCTGCTGCTCCTTTAACGGGTCAATCTCGACTGCTTCGTACCGAATCCCTGCATTCCGCAAGGCTGGCAGTATGTCTTTGACGTGAGCCCGAGAACGTACCAGAATTGCAACTCCGCCGCGATGTTCCGCCTCCTGAACAATCTCCAGTACTGCTGCGGCCTCCGCTTCACCCATGTCATTCAGGAAGGGGATCAACACGGCTTGTGCGCGTGATGGTGGACGGATGGCGGTCGCAGGCTGCAGCTTCACAGCGCCAGTCGCCGAATCGTCAGTGGGCATCACCGGCCCAAGAGAGTCATTGACCCAACCAACCAACTCCGGCGTCGACCGGAAGTTCGCCGAAAGACGAAGCGGCTTCAAGCGCACCGAACCTAGCTGCTTCTCTCCCCAAGCGCGGAGGAACAACGAGACTTCTGCCGAGCGAAAACGATAGATGCTTTGGCTTGGATCACCGACCAAGAACAGCGTCCGGCCATCGCCCTCTGACCACTGTCCAGTCAGGGCGTTGACTAGGTCGTACTGCGCCCTTGAGGTATCTTGGAACTCATCTACCATCAGATGGGCTATCTGGTAATCGAGCGAGTAGAGCAAGTCGCTCGGCTCATCACTGCTACCCAGAGCTGTGATAGCAGCACGGGTCACCTCTGTGAAATCGACCGAAGAGCGGAGGCGGAAAACTTCTCGCAGCTCGGCGTGTGCAAGGCGCAGGAGTTCCCCAAAATCGTCAACAAGATCTGAGTGGGGCGCAAGAGGATAAAATTCCCACTGGTCACGTTTCTCAAGCAACGAAGCAATTTTGCTTTCAAGGCTCGTGACGTTGTTGTCGAAGAAGAGCGATGCGCGCACAAAGAGCTGACGGCCAGCGTCTGTGCCCTCTGCTAAGTTCTGCAGCATGCGGCGCGCGGCCAAACGGTACAGCTCTCCCGCTTCCTCCATCACCTGGCCGACACCGCCGGATTCGGAGACGAGCGGCATCTGGCGAACAATCGTTGCGCAAAGCGAATCGATGGTCTGAATCTGGAGGCGCCCAGGATCATGTAACAGATTCCAACCGAGCCGCTCGTCTTGCGCCCGTGCCGCGCGTGTCAGATCAGACTCGGGATCCTGAAGTGCGCGCACGATCCGCTCCTTCATCTCCCCGGCAGCTTTCCGCGTGAAAGTCATTGCGACAATCGACTCCGGCCGCTCGACCACACCGAGCAAAGTCAGGAAGCGGTTCACTAGCAGGCTCGTCTTGCCCGAGCCCGCCGGTGCCTGGACGATGAACGATTCATCCGGCCTGAGTGCATGTTTACGCGCGAGAGCATCAGGCAGTAGAACTTCAGTCGGCATCGTCCTCGTCGCTTTCGCCTTTGCCTTCATTAACCCGGCAGAGCGGCTTTAAGTTGCACCACGTACAGGCCCCTTTCTGGGGATCTACGATGGCGTGTCCTGCCAGAAATTCGGCGGCTATGGATTCAACGCTGGCGGTAGCGTGATCGATGAACGCGCTCCAGTCTTCGGCAATCTTGGCTTGCATATTCTGCTTACTCGGAAAATGACGAGTGCGAGAGTATCCAATGGCGCGGAGCTTCCGCGGTTTCATCTGCGCAAAGAAGGTGCCGTCAACCGCTTCATTGACCGCAGCAGCGTAAACCAGAAGTTGCGGCTCTGAAGGCCGATCGCCATCAAGGCTCTTCAGCTTCGGTTCGCCACTCTTATAATCAATCAACACAAGAGAGCCATTCGTGAGCCGATCAACGCGGTCCAAGCGCAGGCTAAGCGGCAGTCCTGCAAGAGCAAACATCTGACTCTTCTCAATCTGCTCAACCGTAAACGGCTGCTCTCGTCGTTCCTCAAAAGCAAGCCACTCCAAAATCAACGCTTCCAAGCGCTCCCGTTCGGCTTGACCGGCAAGTTGGTGAAACGGGCTGTCGTCCTGCTGCCCCACTGCATTAGCAACCGCATCATTGACTAGAACGCGGCGCTCGGCGGGGCTGGTTGAGCGAAGTTGTTCGCGAGTTCGGAGTTGCAGCCACACCTGCTCAAGTGCTCGGTGAAGAAAGCTACCGCGGTCTCGAGCATCAAAGCCGAAACAAGCATCTTCTGGGCGTTTAGCGGCCAGTCGGTATGTTGCAAAGGCCTGAAACGGGCACTGAGATTGACTCCTGAGGATGGAAACTCCACCGGGCGCGGTTCCATCCGGCACAGCGAAAGGCGGGGCTTGACCGTCGTCCAAACTTTCGATGCTAGCCAGAGGCGGCGCATCACGCGGAAGCAAACCAGACCATACGCGGGGCTTTCCCTTCACAGGCTCTGTCCATAATTTGGCGGCTGGAGCAAGCGGACAGCTAGCAAATGCCATCGTCTTAGGA
>CALMAV010000487.1 GCA_937859895.1 uncultured Bryobacterales bacterium
GCCATTAGATTCAACCCATCCAGAATCTTGCGCCGAAATTGGATGGTGCGCGCCACCACCTCTTCCGCTGACTCACAGACCAGAATCTTCTCTCCTGTGGTGAGCGCAATCACGGTGTCCGGCGTCACCTCGATGTGTTCGATCAGGTCCGAGTTCACAACAAAGGGCAACTGATTGAGCCGGGTCAGGAAGATCATTGCGCGAAGAATGCCTTAACGGTAAGAGCAAGCGCAGGGCCGATGCTCTCTTTTTTTATCTCGCAGCGGAAAGTATTGCTAGTAAAAATAAGTAGTTAGCGAGTAATATAACGGTTAGGACCAAGTCGCGTTCACCGACCCTGTTCGATCGACTCCCCAAAAATTATTGATGGGATTGTATCCAGACTTTTGCTTCTGAAGTCTACTTAATGACGTTGGAGAACACTGATAGTGGCTACTTATAAGGTCCTTGACGGGGCTGATGAATACCGGGTTGAGATTGTCGGCAAGTTTGCGGGACAATGCGTGCGGGATGTTTCCACGTGCTGGCACGAAGCGCTGCGGAAGAATATTCACCGCCAGATTGCAGTGGACATAAGCCGAATAAGCGGTTATGACACTGCGGGTAAAAGTCTGCTTTGCGAAATGCACAAGCATGGAACAGTGATTGCTGCCAGCACACCGATGTCACTCATATTCCTTGAGGAAATAACGTCGGTGCGGCGTAGTCCAGCCGTGTTGCATGAAGCTCCGAAAGCTGAGCCATCCACTACCCGGACGGGTCAGCGGTCAACCGCAGCTGCTTCTGGCGAGTGAATCTGGCGGCGCGCGAATCGTAGTCTGGAGAGGTGCCTGCCTCTCCTCGCCACAGCCTTGCCTCTCTCGTCGAAGATTTTGAGAAGGCCGGTTCCGACACCGCTGTCGTAAGCTATCGGGGGCTACGACAGCATCGGGCCAGCTACGTACAATTAGCTTTCCTAAGTAGGCGATTTGCAAGCGAGCTTCAGGCCCGCGGAATTGCAAAGGGAGACCGAGTTGTTCTTTGGGGTGAAAACTCCGCTCAGTGGGTTAGCGCCTTTTGGGGCTGTATTCTCAACGGGTCTTTGCCCGTTCCGATTGATGCTGCTAGCCGGACTGAATTCGTCCAGCAAATCATCGCAGACGTAAAACCGCGACTCATCCTGGCTGATCAAGCAAAGCTCGATAATCTGACGAGCGACATCCCTTCCTTCGCCCTCGAATCCTGGCCTGACTGCATCCGTCAGGAATCGGATTACCAACCTGTTGGACTGAGCGAATCGGACCCGCTGCAAATTGTCTTTACGTCCGGCACAACCGGCAGTCCCAAAGGCATTGTTCATACTCACAAGAACGTTCTGGCCAGCCTGCGTCCAATTGAAACCGAAGTCGGCAAATATTTGCGGTATGAGAGGCCCTTTCATCCGATCCGAATCCTGCTTACGTTACCGCTGAGCCATGTTTTTGGGCAGTTCATGGGGTTGTGGATCCCAGTTCTGTTAAAGGCCGAGATCCATTTTGAACAGCGGATTGTTGCGTCCGAACTGCTCGAGTATATTTCGCTGGAGCGCATTTCCGTGCTAGCTACAGTGCCTCGTGTGCTTGATTTGTTGCAGGCTCATCTGATGGGGCACATTCCGGATCTGCTCGCTCGTCTCAATGATGCTGGAAATTTGAAAGCGCCAGGTCGATGGTGGCGATTTAGGGATGTTCATCGCCTCTTCGGATTCAAGTTCTGGGCCTTTGTGTGTGGAGGCGCTTCGCTATCTGCGGGCAGTGAACAGTTTTGGAACGGGCTCGGATTTATTGTGATTCAGGGGTACGGAATGACCGAGACCACGGCGCTGGTGAGCTTGAACCATCCCTTCAAACTGGCTCGAGGGACTGTCGGCCAAGTGCTGCCCGGGCGCGAGGTGCAGTTAAGCAAAAGCGGCGAAGTGCTGGTGCGCGGTGAAACCATAGCCAACACCACCTGGCAGAACGGAGTGATGCAGCAATCGTCGTCAGATTGGCTTGCCACCGGCGATCTAGCGGAGTTTGACCAATCGGGCAATCTGCGGTTTCGGGGGCGCGCCAAGGAAGTGATCGTCACGGCTGCCGGCCTGAATGTTCATCCCGAGGATCTGGAAGCAGCGTTGCTTCGTCAGCCGGGCGTGCGGGCTTGTGCGGTCGTCGAAGTACAAGGCGAGACTGGGCCGCAGCCAGTGGCGGTTCTTCTCACACAAGGAGAGGTGCAAGCTGCTCAGATTGTGGCTGCCGCCAACAGCGAGCTAGCCGACTTTCAACAGCTTCGCCGATGGATAGTGTGGCCGGAGCTTGACCTTCCACGCACCTCCACCGGCAAAGTGTTGAAACGAGAGATCGTGAAGCGGCTCTCTGAAGGTGATCTTCCGTCATTACCGGAAGGTGATCTGAATCTGGATAGCCTCGGGCGCGTTCAGCTCCAAGCCCAAATGGAGGCCCAATCCGGGTTAAGAATCAGCGATGCTGCTCTGCAAACAGTGCAAACGAAGGCGGAATTGAACGAGCTGGTTCGCCACGCTTCGTTATCAAAATCGGAAGATATCGATCATTCCTATCCCCGTTGGCCATGGACGCCAGCGGTGCAAGCTGTCCGGTCCTTATTCCTGCACTCGATCGCGATACCGCTGCTTCGCTTTTTGACGAGGGCGAAGAAACGAACAGAACTGACCGCTATACCGCGGCAGCCTGTGCTGATTGTTGCTAACCATGTCAGCTCCTACGATTTGCCGTTCATTCTCTACTCGCTGCCGCGACGGATGTGCGGGAAGGTCGCGGTGGCAATGTCCGGCGAAATGATCCTGGACTGGCGCATGGCCCGGAGGCAGGGGCACTGGTTTCTAAACGCCATCGCACCCCTCCAATACTTCCTGGTAACGGCGCTTTTCAACATCTTTCCCCTACCCCAGACCCGCGGTTTTCGGCGCAGCTTCCGCCATGCCGGGGCAGCCATGGATCACGGC
>CALMAV010000488.1:0-1413 GCA_937859895.1 uncultured Bryobacterales bacterium
AGCTCAAGCTGCTTATTGTTAGATATCAGCAGGTTGGAAAATAAACTTTTGGTTTAGGGAACCGTCTGCGACGACTATAGCGTTAGTTGTGCAGCAAAGCAATAAATTGCACCATGTTGAATCCCTTAAGAAGCTTACGAGCACTCATTCCTATCACTTCTATTTACTTGCGCAACATAAATTTATAACTTTGTTACTAGTAAGCTTGTAAGTTGTAGATAAGTACTGCATGGTAACTTACCTTAACAAACCGATGTTAGGAATTGATTGAAAATGCAATTCTTACTTCCCCATGGCATCTTTTTCTTCTAAAGCGCGTTTCAGCACGTACACTTGACCCAGCACCGACAATAGTTTCCTGCGCACAGCCCGGTACGATGATTCTGTGTCGCATCTGCCAGGCTCACGTGCCCTGCAGAAAAGGCCAAGCGTAAGCATCCTGAATGACATACATCATCAGCGGATCGAGGATACAAGTTAATGGCCCTTCTGAAATCCGAATGGACGAAGCCGAACGTTTCACGGCGCAATGAGTTTTCCTCTGGTTCCAGTCAGCTCTCTGTGCCTGCAGCGCCAGAGCAGTATGAGTCCCTCGGTGATCTTTTATCCGTGCTGAAGCGCTTTCGCTGGACCATCGTCGTCACCACCGTCTCATTCTTTTTGCTTGTGCTCCTGGGCTGCCTTCTGATCACGCCCAAGTACGCCTCCGTCGCTACGCTTGAGATCATCCCCGATGATGCCTCCCTCGCTGGCGGTGCCGCCCCCAGCAGCCCTGGCGCGCTACCTGTCACCGACGTCAAGACCGAGGTGGCTACAGATACCACCATCCTCGAAAACAACACGCTCGCTATCGCCACCATCCAGAAGCTGAACCTGCTGTCTAAGCGGCCTTTCTCCGATGCACGTGACAAAGCCGAGACTGGCCGGTTGATCGAAGAAGCTCCTAAAACTCGACAGAACGTCCTCAGGGCCTTCGCCCGTGCGCTCAAGGTTGAGCCAATCCCAGACACGCGCCTAATCAACGTCACGTATCAAAACCGCGACCCGCAGATTGCGGCCGACGTGGCCAATACGCTTAGTGATTTATTTATTCAGGATTATGTCCATCGTCGGCTCAACTCGAACTCGCAGTTCTCCTTCTGGCTCAGCAAAGAGTTGGATGGCTCCAAGCAGCGGGTCCAGGAAGCGGAGCAGGCGCTCTCCGATTTCGAGCAGCGTACTGGTCTCATTGGCATCGATATCGGCACCTCTGCGCAAGGCGCTACGGCTCCCACACTCGAGTCGCATAACGCTGTGGTAGACCGGCTAAATACACTCAATCAGGAGTTCAACACCGCCGAGGCCAATCGCATCAGCAGCGAGGCTGTCTATCGGCTTGTGCTCGGCCAGAGCCCCGAGGTCGTGCTTGGCCTT
>CALMAV010000488.1:1423-1910 GCA_937859895.1 uncultured Bryobacterales bacterium
CGGGCAGAACGGCGGCCTGTAACTGCTTCGCACACTGCGTAGTCAAGAGGTCGCATTGCAGATTCAGTACGCCGATCTCCGAACGAAGTTTGGAGAAAAGAACCCGCGGCTGGTGGAGCTCAAGAGCCAGCTTGACTCCATCACGGGCGCTGTTAAGGTCGAGCTCGGAAACCTTACCAATCGCGCATTCAACTCTTACCAGCTTGCCAAATTGACCGAAGAGGCTATCCGCGTTCAACTTACCACCCAGCAGGGCCTCTTCAATAAGCTCAATGACAATACCGCCAAACTGCAAGTGCTTGCGCAGCAGGCCCTCTCGTCCCGCACTCAGTATCAGGCGCTCTACACTAAGCTGCAGGACGCCTCGGTGCAGCAGGGAATTCATGCTACGCGGCTCTCGATCGTAGACCGCGCTCAGGTACTCGGGCTGCCAACGTCGCCCAACTACATCCTCACACTGGCGGTCGCGCTGATGGTTGGTCTGCTG
>CALMAV010000489.1 GCA_937859895.1 uncultured Bryobacterales bacterium
GAACTTCCGCGGCCGGCCCATCTTCTTTCGCTCTTGCTGAGACTCGGGGTTCACTTTTTACCTCCATTATGTCCCCTTTCCTCCTGTCTCAGTCTTGGGGTTCACTACAGTACATTGCGGTCGCCGGGTCATTTCTAGGAGAGCTTCACTACAACCTGGGCTGGCGGCGCGATCAAATTCTTTTCGACAATGCAGACCTGCTGAATCCATTAGGAACCTACAACACCACCGCGGGTTTTAACTCGCCTAAAGGCACCGTGTCGTTCGTTCCTGAAACCCGTAAAGCGTTACCTAGCGTTGCTTTCAGTTTCGGCGAAGCGTTCTTTACCAACGACCCTAGAACGGGAATCGGCACCTTGCGTGGCGCACCGGTCAGCCGCGAACATTCGTATCAGCTGGTAGCTTCGAAACGGCTGTTCGATACCGACCTGCGTGTCACGCTGGGCCACGTCACTACCGAAGCAAGCCTTGCCAAGATTGATCCAGATACCGGGCTGCAGGAGACCAAGGACCAGGTAAGAATAAGTTCATCACACTGGCAGTCCGGCGATACTTCCGATTCGGCTCCCTGCAAGCTTCGGTGTCGAAGGCCGACGCACGCACGCTGGACAACGGCCTTGCCACTCCAGAGGCGCCTCGATTAATCATCGACGTCCTGGGAACGGTCAACACTCTGCCGTTCAAGCTGCAGGCGCGGGCTGAATACGAGGAGGTAGGAGCCAAACCACTTGGGGATGGATTCACTAGTGTCCCAGTGCGGGAATTTCGCGGCGCTCTGTTCCGCTCCTTTGCTAAAGGACGCATGGATCTGGGCTGCAATTTTCTGATTGCCAGCGGCTACACAGGGCAGACTACAGAGGTGATTGCGCTGCCGGGCGAGTCTGGTGGTTCTGAGCGCGTAGTGGGAATGTACCTGCCCTCTTACGTGAGTCTCTCCTACAGCTACCACTTGGGTCGTCGCCGTCCCTAAGTTACTTGCTACAGCTCCTAATTACGTGCTACCCAGCCAGTGCTTGCTTATCCAGCTGAGCCTGCAAGTGCGCCAACGCTGCCGATAACTGCTCACAACGCCGCGGATGCGTTGCTGCAGCCAGTTCACGGACAATCCGCTCTTTCGATAATTCCAGGCTTTCTCGCTCGCGTTGCTTCTTCACCTGGTCCTCGCCGACCTGTTTGCGTTCGGCAGCTACACGTCGATCGTCGGCCGCCTCCATCTGCGATTCAACCGATTTGCTTTCCCAGCCGCGAGCCATAATTTATTCTACGGATGTTGCGGTCTTATTCTTCATGCAATCACGCAACTACCGTGGTTTTACGGGCGTCTTTGCTATAGACCCCGGGCTGGAAAGCATTATGCAAACTCGCCGTTATCGCATTCGCTGGCCCGCTCTCCTGGTGTTTGCCGTGATTGGAGCACTTTTTGCTGCTGAACGGAATCGCCCTCTCCCCTTCCGCGAATACCCGGGCGATGAGTATCGGGTCTCCCAAATCACTCTGCCTCCAGGAGCCAATGAGCAAGCCGAATGGATCTTCGCCCGCCTGATGTATCCATCGGTTCCCAATGCTCACTTTCGCCACTCGGGCTGGGACTGGACAACGGGCCACTCCAGCTGGACGAACGATTACCCAAGATCTGATCGCCACCTGGCTGAAGCGGTACGGCGTCTCACCCGGTTGCGGGGCCGCGCTGTAGAACAGCCAGTAAATCTCGATGACCGCAACGATGTCTTCAATTACCCCTGGCTCTACGCAGTATTCGTTGGTGAATGGGATCTCACCGATGGGCAGGCAAATACTCTCCGCGAGTACCTGCAACGAGGTGGATTTCTGTTCTGCGATGACTTCTGGGGAACTCCTGATTGGGAGATCTTCGCTCAAAGCATGAAGCGCGTCTTCCCTAACCGACCTATTGTTGAACTTCCCGACGGAGACGCTATTTTCCACACCGTGTACGACCTGGACGACCGCTACCAAGTCCCAGGACAGTGGGCCATACGTACAGGGGTGAACTTCCGCAACGACGGCTACGTAGCCCACTGGCGCGGCATCTACGACGACAAAGGCCGCGTTATGGTGGCCATGGCTTTCAACTCCGACTTAGGCGATTCCTGGGAGTGGGCCGACACACCGAGTTATCCGGAACCATACTCGGCGCTGGGCATTCGAATCGGCGTGAACTATCTTGTGTATTCCATGACGCATTGATCGTCCTGCAAAAATCAAAGCCACTCGGGAACATCCTTGGCCTGATGTCAACGAGCTTGCGAACACGGATACAGTAGGCGTGTCTTAACTGAGCAACATTCGGCTCTAGCGCCGCACGTAACCCATACTCAAGCAGCAGACATACGAACGGAGGCGCTCTCTCTTTTCGGAGCCGCTCCGAACATGCCCGCATACTCCCGGTGAACTGTGACGGGCTCTCGTATCCCACTCGAGGGGCAGCGCTTTCTACATTCACCGCCTCGGACACCATTGGCCGCCGCGCTTCGATTAAGCGAAGCTGCTTCTGGTACTGCAGAGGGGTCATCGAGGTGATGGATTTGAACTGACGATGAAAAGGCGGACGAGCTCATCTTCGCCATCGAGGCAAGTTCATCGATTCGGACCGGTTCTGCGAAACAATCCCGTAACGTCTGGATCGCGTCGATTAGTTGCTGTGCGTGGCTGTTTGCCATGGTCATCTTCACGGCATCGCTGCTGTGTGGGCCGGCCAAAATCTAGTAGCAGATCTCGCGCATGATGGACTGGTACAGCACTGGGATGGCCTCGGGCGTATCGAACACAATCTGCGAGTGGACCTTCGAAGTTCGTGAAGTGCTGACTTCCGCCACACGTCCCAGAGCAGGCATCTCGACACTGACCAT
Organism: uncultured Bryobacterales bacterium; assembly: GCA_937859895.1. GTDB lineage: Bacteria > Acidobacteriota > Terriglobia > Bryobacterales > Bryobacteraceae > Bog-105. The sequence goes on from CALMAV010000489.1 coordinate 2,868, forward strand.
GAGAGCCTATCCCACCTTGTAATCAATTCGCTGGCCTCCGAAGATCGCCCACTTCGCTCCCAGTTTTGACATTCCTCTTGCGCGCTTCCACCCCTCCAACTCGATACCGCGGAGGTCTCGGGCGGAATGGTGATCTAAAGCCCTACCCAATGGTTCCGGTGACTCTCTTGGCTATAGGCCTTAAACCAGCAGCTTATCGAGCGTCACCGGAAGATCCCGGACACGCTTACCAGTCGCATGATGAATGGCGTTTACGATAGCCGCAGTTGCACCCGTGATGCCGATTTCACCAACTCCCTTAACCCCAAGCGGATTGACGTGCTCGTCTTTTTCATCCACCCAGAAAGCATCGATGACGCCGATATCCGCATTGACCGGAACGTGATATTCGGCCAGGTTGTTATTCACGTAGCGGCCTAAGCGCCGATCCATGACGCCTTCCTCCAGCAGTGCCATCCCGACGCCCCAAATCATGCCGCCCAGCAACTGACTGCGCGCTGTCTTCGCATTCAAGATACGCCCAGCAGCAAAGCATCCGAGGTGACGTGCCACTCGAATCTGGCCCAGGTCTGCATCCACGTGCACTTCAGAAAACTGTGCACCAAAGGCATACATGGAGTAGCGCTCTTTCTCGCTTCCCGGTTTGGCTTCCGCCTTTCCTTCGGCAAATGGTTGGCCGCTTCGAGCCAGTAACTGCCCCAGCGCTTCACCTTTCGAAGGATTGCTGCGAGCAAATATCCGGCCGTTTTGTATCTCAACATCCTGCGCACTGACGCCTGAGAGTGGCGATTGCGCGTCGCTAATGGCCATCTGGATTAGCTTTTCGCGAAGTGCTTGCGTTGCCAGATACACTGCCGAGCCGGTACTCGCGGCCGCTTGCGAACCACCGGATACTGGCGTCTTTGGTAGATCCGTATCGCCCAATCGAAACTTAACGCTCGTCATTGGGAGGCCGAACGTATCGGCTGCCACCTGTGTCATCACCGTGTAGGTGCCGGTGCCGATGTCTTGCGTGCCGGCATCCACCGACAGCGTTCCATCTCCGTTCAAGCGGGCCGAAGCATTAGCAGGACTGCGTCTCGTAGGATAAATTGACGTCGCCATTCCGTAGCCAACCAGCACATTACCTTTGCGCATGGAGCGCGGTTCCGCCGTACGATTGCTCCAGCCAAATCGCTCTGCGCCCTGGCGGTAACACTCGCGAAGCGACTTGCTCGACCAGGGCTTTTTCTCATTCGGATCGGAGTCGGTGTAGTTCTTCAGGCGGAACTCAATCGGGTCCATCTTCAGCTGGTACGCCATCTCATCCATAGCCGCTTCCAGGGCATACGTTCCGGGTGCTTCGCCAGGCGCACGAGTGTAGGACGGCTGCCCAATGTCCGACTTGATCAGCAAGTGAGACGTGCTGTTATTGGGCGCAGTGTAAAGCCGGCGCGCGCTGAGGCTTGCTGTCTCGACAAACTCGTCGAAGCTGGAAGTCTGACAAACCGTGTCATGGCTGAGCGCCGTAATTGATCCGTCAGTCTTGGCTCCGATGGCCAGCTCCTGCCGGGTTTGAGACCGCATACCAACGGGGCCGAACATCTGTGGCCGGCGAACTTCCAGGCGCACTGGCCGGCTTAACTGCTTTGCTGCCATCGCCGCAATCACCACGTGCGACCATACAGGGCCCTTGCTTCCAAACCCGCCACCAATAAACGGCGAGATGACATGGATGCTCTCAGAGGGCATGCTGAAGACGTGGCCAACGCGCTCGCGGTCAGAGAAAACGCCCTGCGTTGAATCGTACAGCGTGAGATGATCCGGCTTATCCCAGACTGCAATCGTTGCATGCTGCTCCATCGGATTGTGGAACTCGAACGGCGTCCGATACACTTCGCGCATTCGCTGATCGGCCTCCGCCAAGCCGCTTTTCATGTCGCCGCGATTGCTCGCTGACGGTTCTTGCTGGCCGCCGGCTTTGGGCGGCTCATAAGCTTGTGAGATTCGCCCATCCAGATCAACCGCATGTCGCTCAACCGCGTACTTCACGCCCACCAGGTGCGCGCCTTCCAAGGCTTGCTCCAACGTCTCTGCCACCACCAGCGCAACTGGCTGGTTCGCGTAACGAACCAAGTCGTCCTGAAACGCCTGAATCACGCGACCCGTTACAGGAGACGGCTTCTGTTCCTTGAGTCCGGCCAGTTTAGGCGCATTCAGATGAGTCATCACCATCACCACACCGCTCGACTTCTCAGCGGCACTCGTGTCAATGGCCGTAATGCGCCCTTTAGGAATCGTGCTTGTGACCAGCACTCCATAGGCAGCATTTTCCACTTGCTGCTCGTAGGCGTACACGGCTCGGCCAGTGACTTTCAACGTCCCATCAATACGGTCTAACGGCTGTCCGATTACCCCAGGCATTTACGCCACCTCCATCTGTGCCGCGGTCGTCATCGCTCGTACAATGCTGCGCTTGGCAAGCTCAATCTTGAAAGCATTATCCGTGTACCCTGTAGCATCTTTCAACTCAGCTTCAGCAGCAGCGCGCAGCGTATCGGCATCCAGGGTTTTGCCCTTCAGATGCTTTTCGGCCAGTGCAGCTCGCCACGGCTTGTGCGCCACGCCACCTAGCGCAATATGCGACTGCCGAATGGTTCCACCTTCCATGTCAAGAATGGCCGCGACCGACACCAGCGCGAACGCATATGAATTGCGATCACGCACCTTCAGATAAACGGACCGCCTGCCATACGGAATCGCAGGAAGATCGATCGCCGTAATCAGCTCACCGCTATGCAGATTCGTATCGATTTGCGGCGTATCGCCCGGCAGCCGATAGAACTCATCGAGCGCAACACTACGCGCGCCTTGCGGACCTACCACCTGCACGGTTGCACCGATAGCCATCAGAGCAACTGCCATGTCGCTAGGGTGCGTCGCGATGCACGATGAACTCGTCCCTAGAATGGCGTGAATGCGGTTATACCCCGGAATTGCTGCGCAGCCGCTGCCCGGGTTGCGCTTGTTGCACTCTGCATAGGTCGGGTCGTAGAAGTAGTAGCAGCGAGTGCGCTGCAACAGATTGCCGCCACAAGTGGCCTTGTTGCGCAACTGCTGCGTGGCCCCGGCTAATATCGCCTGGCTCAGCACTGGATAGCGTTCGCGAATGAGGCGGTGGTTCGCCGCTTCGGTGTTGCTGGCCAGCGCCCCAATGCGAACTCCGCCCTCATGCTCCTCAATCTGGGTTAACGGCAGCCGGTGAACGTCCACCAGATGCGAGGGACGCTCCACGCCCATCTTCATCAAATCGAGCAGATTGGTGCCCCCGCCGATGAATCGGGAGTCAGGCGCCTGCGCATATGACTGCACAGCTTGATCAGACGTCGCCGCACGTATATAGGTGAAAGACTTCATGCCCGCTGTCCCTCATGCGCTGCGCGAACTGCTGCCACAATGCCCGCGTAAGCGCCGCATCGGCAGATGTTGCCACTCATGCGCTCTCTAATTTCATCGTCACTCAACTCAATCGGCTGAATGGTAGAAAGTCGCTGGGTAACGTAACTCGGCGCACCGGCTTTTACTTCGTCCAACAACGCGACTGCCGAGCAGATCTGGCCCGGTGTACAGTAGCCGCATTGAAGGCCGTCACGCTCGATAAAAGCCGCCTGCACCGGATGCAAGGCATTGCCCTGTGCCAGACCTTCCACAGTAGTAACCGTGTCCCCGTCGTGCATGACTGCCAGGCTGAGGCAGGAGTTCACCCGTTGACCGTTCACCAGAACCGTGCAGGCCCCGCACTGGCCATGGTCACAGCCCTTCTTGGTCCCTGTCATGTGCAGGTGATCGCGCAGCAGATCAAGCAGAGTAACCCGGGTATCCAGTGTCAGCTTCTTCGTCTCGCCATTGATTACTAGACTGCAAGCAGCCGAGTGTTCCGGGGACGAGGCCGTCGCCACTGCCTGAGCCTCAGCCAAACCGGCCAAAGCAGTTGAAGCTGTTCCCGCGACAGCAACGCCCACGAACTCGCGTCGGCTAAAAGCCGAACCGAACGAATCCGTTTTTACCTTCTCTTCTTCCATTGACGTTCCTTCCTCAGATACTGATCAGAGCCGCTGTCTCTTGGTCAGACTGCTTCAAAGCATTATCAGTAGCAACGAAACTGCGAAGTACTTCTGCCACGCTCCAGGCCTGCGCACAGCAGCCCCCAGGAGTAAACGGCTCAGTTGCGTCGAACACTTCGCTCACCGATCCAATGCACCCTTCGCTCATGTGCCTTTCAAAGCCGGCCAGAAATCCGCGCGCCAGTTCGTGATCACCAGGATGCGTCTTCAACCAGGCATCGATAAAAGGCCCGATCAACCACGCCCAAACTGTTCCTTGATGATACGCGGCATCACGCGAGCGTACATCTCCGTCGTACCGCGCCTTGTACTCAGGCTCACCAGGTGCAAGCGATCGCAAGCCTACCGGTGTTAACAAGCGTTCCCGAGCAACGTTCACTACCGCTTCCCATCGGTCCTGGTCAAGCACTGGACAGTCGAGCGAAATGGCAAACAACTGGTTAGGCCGGCACACCGGATCGTTCTTGCCTTCCGGGGTATCTACAACATCAAACAGAAAGCCAGTCTCCGGATTCCAAAATCGTTGGTTAAACGAACGCTTCGCTTTTTCCGCATGCTCACGCAGCCCATCTGCTTCCCCTATTCGGCCTGCTTCGCGCAACCACTCCTCGGTCAGGCAGAGAGCGTTATACCAAAGCGCATTAATCTCAACGGCTTTACCGCGCCGAGGCGTCACCACCCAGCCATCCACCTTCGCGTCCATCCACGTCAGCTGATAACCTTCCTGGCCTTGCACCAGCAAGCCGTCGACCGGATCTACATGGATATTGAAGTAAGTGCCGCGTAAGTGGTGTCCGATGATGTCAAGCAATTGCGGAAGCAACTGCTCCAGCAAGACATGATCCCCCGAATACTCCAGGTAGCGATGGAGCGCATGGAAGAACCAGAGCGTTGCATCAGCAGTGTGATAAAGCCCATCAGTCTTACCTTCTGGAAACATGTTGGGGATCAAGCCGTCGCGAATGTAGTGCGCGAAGGTGCGCAGAATGTAGCTTGCCTCAGACAACCGGCCCGTAGTCATAGTCAGGCCTTCGAGACTGATCATGGTGTCGCGACCCCAGTCGGTGAACCAATGGTAGCCGGCAATAATGCTCCGGATTTCATCACCGGCGGCACTCGCGCGCGCAGCATCCTGCTGACGACCTACCGGAACAAAAACAAACTGATCAGCTGCCCACACCAATTCTTCGCAGAAGCTTGTACAAGCGCCTCGGTCAGCCTCCAGCAACATGCGCCGCTTCCGGTCGTGCTCGGCATCCCAGGCTTCCCTAGGCGTCAGCGCCGACATGGTCTCCCAGTTTTCAGTCGAAACAATCAGCGCTACTTCGCAGCCCGGGCTCAGCTTCGCAGAGAAGCAACCAGGACTCCATAAATCACCAACCCAGTTGTACCCGCGGACACGCTCGATCCCGTAAGTCACATTCCGAAATTCCTCGGTGTCGATCCGGAAGCTTCCTTCCTGGCCCAGATGCGTGATCCGTAGCGGCGGGTAATCCTCGTTCTTGATCTCGAAATGCCGGTCACGAAAAGTCACTGAATACGACGACAGTGGTGTATTCACAGGCTGTTCATGCCCTCTGAAATTGAGAGCCGGGCGGAGACGCAGAGTCACCGAACCTTCACCCGAGTGCACGCTGTAGGTGATGTAACACGTGTTCTGCCCATGCGGCAGAACCACGCGCTTTTCGATTGTCAGTCCTCCGACATCGAAGCACCAGACCGGCAAGCCATGGTCGAGCTTAAAGGAGGAGAAGAACATTGAGCCATCAAAATTCTGCGCCTCAGTGTTGAATCCATTGAGCGTGACTTCGCGCCCATCTGGCAGCTCCAAGGTCTCCACTAGCTGATTGAGCATCATGGTCCGGCCTTTAGGCGAAGGCAGCGCCGCAATCAGATAGCCGTGGAACACCCGCGTGGGCGCACCCAGAATCGTACCCGAAGCATAACCACCCAAGCCGTTGGTCACCAGCCACTCCGACTCCAACAGCAGGCGCTTTTCGTCATCGGTCAAAGGCTCATTTGCCTTACGCGAGTAAAGTTCTCTCATTCTTAAAAGGGCAGCGGTCGTCAGGGCAGATCAGCGGGCAATCGAATGCAGCAGTACCGCAGCCTGACCAGGAATGCGCCAGTTCTCATCCGAGTCAAGGGCCGCTGTTCCACAACCGCCGTATTGAGGGTCGTCCGAGGACCACAGCTTGGCCCATTGCTTTCCGGATGGTGGACCCAGCAACGGCTCGGGTGCCGGATCAAACTCGAGATCAATTCCCAGGTTAACCAACAGGAGACGATCCGTTTGGAAATCAGGTGAAAAGTAGCGAAGAAGAAAAGCACTAGGAGACAGAACTGCCCCATCGATACCGGCCTCGCCTTGCATGCTGATGACCGGATCCTGGCGGCGCAGGCTCAATAGATCCTGATGCAGACGATATATCTCGCCGTGCACTTCCAATTCGGCATGATTCAACTTCGACCGCTCAAACGTTCGTGGAAGCCCCGGGTCTTCCATGCAGACCTTCATTTCCGGAAGCACCAGAGATCGCCATTGATGCAGAAACTCTGCCCGGCCTTCTTTGATCCTGTCATTCAGTTCAGGCTTATGGTCTGCAAAGAATAGAAAGCGGCTGGAGGAAGCAAACTCTTGACCCTGGAACAGCATGGGCGTCCCCGGCATCAGCAGCGTGAACGCCGTTATTGCTTTGTAAATGCCTGGCGAGGTAAGTTCATGGGCACGCTGGCCTCGCGCTGAATTGGCAATCTGATCGTGATTTTGAATGAAGTTAATCATCGACGCACGAGGCAGGCCCAATGTGGAGGTTCCGCGCCGCTGCTTCTGCCACTTATACGGCTGCCCTTGATACAGATAACCGTACTTAGCAGCCGAAACAAACTCTTGCGGAGTGCCACGATAATCGGTATAGTACGCATCTGCCTTCCCCGTCATCGCCACCATCGCCGAATGATGGTAATCGTCATTCCACAGCGCGTCGAGGCCAAAGCCACCATCAGCGACAGGCCGGATCAGATTGGTATGCTGCGGCTCATTTTCGCCAACTAGTAAAATCGATCGGTTCCCCGCAGCCTTTCGCGCTGCCTGACCTATCTCTTTCAAGATGTGGTCGCCCGCGCCATCATCGTGGATATCCTGAGTAGCGTCAAAGCGCAGGCCGTCCAGGTGAAACTCGCGAATCCAGTAGGCCGCGTTGTCAATAAAGAACTCCCGCACCGGCCCATTGTTAGGTCCGTCGAAGTTGATCGCCTGACCCCAATCGGTGTTATGTTTTTGGGAAAAGTAGTACGGCGAAAACTGTGCCAGATAGTTGCCATCCGGCCCAAGGTGGTTGTAAACCACGTCAAGAATAACGCCTATGCCCAATGCGTGCGCAGAGTTCACGAAAGCGCGCATTTCATCTGGACGTCCATAGATAGATGCCGGCCCAAACAGCTGCACGCCGTCGTAACCCCAACCCCAGCGCCCCGGAAACTCAGCCACCGGCATGATCTCTAGCAGCGTAATTCCGGTGTCTCGAAGATAAGGGAGCTTCTCAGCAGCCGACTGCCATGTCCCGGACTCAGTAAACGTGCCCAGGTGCATCTCGTAGATAGCCTGCCCTTTTAGCCGCACCCCAGTCCAGTCCGCGTCAGTCCAGACAAACTGGCGCGAATCGATGATCTCTGAACTGCCATGTGGTCCATTCGGTTGGAAACGAGAGGCCGGGTCCGGATACGCCTCCCCTCCATCTAATTGGAAGCGGTAGCGCATGCCGGGCCGAGCGTTCTGGCAGGTACCACTGAAGAAGCCTTGGTCGTTGGAGAGCTCCAGGGCGTCAGACCCATTGTCGAAAACAACGCTGACCCGGTTCCTCTCAGGAGCCCAGACCCGGAAATGAGTTGCTCTGGAATTGCCGTCGTAAGTAGCTCCGGCAGACAGCGATGCGGCATTTCGCTCAGACGTTAGCATCATCTTGCAAAGGTCCTACGGACACGGTCTAAACCCCTTATATCCAAGATACGCTGCAATATGCTGCAAAAAACATTGACTCGCCTTCAGGGGCTGAATCACCCAATCTCGAATTAACGGAAAAGCCCATAGTCACCCTAGGAATGGGAAAAAGTGAGCACTATCGATCAGACAAGGAGGGGTTCCATTGACATACTCCAGAAGTGGTGGCTCTCCCGCTAACACACAGAAGGATAATTCCGTGAACTCGACTCCCATATCGCATAGAAGTTCTCTCAAAGCTCTCTTCGTAGCATCTGCTGTTCTCTGTGCATCACCTCTGCTGGCCCAAAATGTCAGCACAGACTATGACCATAAAGCAGATTTCAGCAAATACCACACGTTTTCCATTACCCACCTGCAAGCTTCAAACTCATTCATTGAGCAACGTCTGCGAGACGATCTCGTTAAAGCTCTGACTGCACATGGTCTCCAAATGGTTCCTCAGGGAGGAGAGCTCGACGTTACAGCAGTGGGTTCTCGCAAGAACCAGCAGGAATATAACACCTTTTATGATGGGCTCGGCGGTGGCGGGTACGGCTGGGGTGGGCGCGGTTTCGGGCGACGATTTGGTGGCGGCTTTGGTGGATTCGGTGAGGACGGCGAATCCAATACTAGCGTTATCAACATACCAGTCGGCAATTTAGTTGTTGATCTGTATGGCGGTTCCGATCACCAACTTCTTTTCCGCGGAATAGCAACCGACAGTCTCTCGACGAATGAAAATAAAAACAGCAAGAAGCTGGAACAAGCTGTCAATAAAGTCTTTAAGAAATATCCGCCGAAAGAGTCCTAGTCGGCTCCGAACTCAACCAGCACGCCGCCGGTTTGGCTCACTTACTGAGGCTGGCTTAGCAGAAACTGCTTGACGAAAAGAACCGTGGCGGCAAACTGAAAATCCTGGTTGCTCTTCTTTGCATAGCCATGGCCCTCGTCATCAGCCACCAGGAGCCAGGCAGGGATGTTTCGCTCCGTCAAAGCAGCCGCCATCTGCTGGCCTTCTTCGACTGGAACACGCGGATCATTACGGCCAGCAACAATAAACATCGGCTTCGAAATTTCACTCACATGGTTAATGGGTGAAATCTTTGTAAAGAATTGGTGGATCGCAGGGTCACGCTCGTCGCCATACTCAACCCGGCGCAGGTCACGTCGATACGGCGAAGTGCGCTGGAAGAACGTGAGAAAGCTGGAGATCCCAACCACGTCCACCGTACACCGCAGACGGTCGTTATAGTGGAAGGCCGAGGCCAAGGTCATATAGCCGCCATAGCTGCCTCCCGTGATCATCAAGCGGCTGCTGTCCAAATCGGGTTGTGTTTTGATCCAATCGAGAAGCGCGCCGATGTCCTTTACCGAGTCTTCCCGTTTCACCCCGTTATCAGCGTTGAGGTAAGTCTTGCCATAGCCGCTGGAGCCGCGCACGTTTGGAAAGATCACCGCCACGCCCAGTTCATTGATGAAGTAATTCATGCGGCCTTCGTAAACCGGTCGGGACTGCCCTTCGGGGCCGCCATGAATATCGACAATCACAGGACGCGGGCCGGTGAACTTTGCGGGCGGGCGATACAGGAATCCCGAGATCTGCAATTGGTCGAAGCTCTTCCAGTGAATCAATTGTGGGTCAGCAAAGGTTTCGGCGTTCAGTCCCCCAGTTTCACTGCACGTCCATCGTTCGAGCTTGCCCCCTTGCATGTCAACCGAGTACACATCCGCTGGGCTATGCGCAAAGGTAAGGCTAAAGGCAAGGTCGTGCCCATTGCTGTGCCACTTAACGCGGCTGATTACGCCTTTAGGCAGTGCCGGTAGCGTCTCATCCTGATGCGTCTCAGTGTTCATCACATGCAGCGACGAGAAGCCGTCTTCGTTGATCACGTACGCCAGGCGCTTCCCATCGCGAGTAAGATCGAGATCCTCTACATCCCACTTGATGTCAGGTTTGAGAAACGTCAGCTTCTTCGTTGCCACATCCATGTAAGCAAGGCGGTTGTAGTCGCTATCTACATCGGTAGTCACATAGATGCCGTGACCATCGGGCGTAAGAATGGCGCCACCGTACGCATGCTTCCCCGAAGTCAACTGAACGCGCTTGCCATCCGCCGTGTTGACTAGGAACAGCACCGTATCGTTCACTGAATGGTAGTCGCCAGTAAGTAGCGTCTTGCCGTCAGCCGAGAACGACATTGGCGCCCAGCCACCGCCTTCGCCTTGCACAACCATGTGTGCCCAACTGGTGTCGCCAGCTTTCGTGTGGGAGGGGTCACCAACGTAAACATCCGTGTCCCGGCCATTCCGGGCAGTCGAAGCAAACGCCACCGTCTTGCCATCCGGGGCCCAGCGCAGACCCGTGTTTCGCGATTTACCATCGGTCAGCAGCGCCGTCTGCCGGGTCTGCAAATTGAAGCGGTAGAGCTGATAGAACTCACCCCCGCCAACATCTTTCGAAAAGATAAACGTGGAGCCGCTCGCGGGATCGAAATCGGCGGCCAGCGTGCGATCGGGATAGAAGGTCAGCTGAGTTCGTGCTCCGCCCGGCGCCGTGACCAGATGGACTTGCGGCGTGTTGCCGAAGCGTGTCGCAATCAGCAGTTCGCGCCGCGTTGGGTGCCAGTCGAGCAAGGCAGCAGCGCGAGCCTCGCCGTAGGGAATGAGCTCGTCTGCAAGCGACACTGGCAGGGCAGGTATGCGATCCCCGTGCAGATTAGCCGGTACCGGAACGGTCGCATTTGAATCGGCAGCCCATGCAGGAGCGCTCAACAGAAGAAGTAAGGACGAAAGATGGCGCATAAATCTCAGTTGCTTAACAATTCAATTAGAAGCGCAGCTTGATTTGATACTTGAGAACACGTCCGCCGCCATCAATGAAATTGGTGCTAAGAAATCGCCCAGCTGGGGCCGTGTTCGCATTGCTGTTGATAGAGCCAAGCGTAGTATCGAACGGACTAGCGCTGAAGTTCCCAAATTGCGGATGGTTTAGGACGTTGTAGACTTCAGCACGCAGTTCCACCCCATAGCGATCTCGGAACAAGAAGTTCTTAAAAACGGTCGCGTCAAAATTATCGATTGGCGGCGTGCGCTGGGTGGTACGCGCGAGGTTACCTGATACGCCGCTATTGGCTCGCAGAACAATGAATTGAGCATCGGCAGGATTAATGGGTGCGCCACCCGCATCAGGGTTGACGTATCCGGTACGACTGCCGGCGCTAGGAACTGCCCGAACACCCACCTGGCCTGATGGATTCAAGTTGGGCCGGTCGGAAACGGCGCTATCTAGACCGTCCGAATCCAACCCATTCAGAACTGTGTATGGCGCGCCTGATTCATACGTGTAAATGCCGCTCAATTCCCAGCCGCCCAATACCTGCCGAAAAACGGGGTTGACGTTCTTGAAGAAGGGAATCTGGTAGTCGAACTGTGCAACGAAGCGATTAGCACGGTCGTAGTAAGAAAGGCTCTTCTCACGCGGCAAACCGCCAAGAATGGTGGGCACTTCGGCCACGGCCACGTTGGTAACGCCCCCAGTCGCGAAAATATCCGATCCATAATCGATGAAGCGCGAGCGCGTATAAGACAACTGTCCAGCTAAGCCCCGAGCGAACCGCCGGCTCAACTGCGACTGAAAGGAATTGTAGGTAGAAGAAGAGCCATTGGTTCGGATAGAGCGCGCACCTTGCAGTGGATCAAGCCGGCCTGTGTTGTACGGCAATCTAAGGCCGCGGTAGGTATACTGCAGTGCAGCCGGAACATTCGGATTCAAGTCCTCTGTATAGAAGAGCTTCAAACCGCGAGTGCCGACGTAGGAAACATCCAACACAAAGCCACCTGGCAGCTCCCGTTGAATGCCGAACGAGTACTTCAGGTAGTACGGGTTCAACAAGTTGCCATAGACGAGGTTCTGCGAATTGCGCGCTGAAATGGGTAACGGCGTCAACGGCAGAGTCTGCGAAAAGTTCGGCGTACCGCGAGGGTTCATGCTCGACACAGAGGCCGTGGTGACGTTCGAGCTCAGATTCGGCGACGACGTAGCCGCATTGGAAGCAATGTTATTGAAAAAGCTGTCATAGCCCATAGAAAAACCAGTGCGGATGACAGTCTTGTTTTCCCCAAGCAATGCGCGTGCGAAGTCGTCACTGCTGTGCGGATTCCAGGCAACGCCGACCGACGGTGAAAAGTTATTCTTGTCACCCTTCACCTTATTAGGCAGATTATAGGGCCCGGCCAGCGTCACTGGGTCGACATTAAAAAGCCCCGTAAAGGCTGGAGTCCTTAAGGAATTAACCGGCAATCCAAAGTATTCGTATCGCAGGCCAAGCGAAAGGGTCAAACTCTCATTCACACGCCAGCGATCGAGAGCAAAGTATTGTTGGCGAAATAGCTTCGGATAATAAGCGGGACTGCCGAAGTCGCGCTGTACGCTACCACCCGAGCCGCTGAAATCGTCCACAAAATTCGCAAACGCAGTGTAGGTGTTATCGGCATTATAGGTAAGAGCACCCCGCTGCACAATAGGCGCAAATTGGCGCGAACGCTGGTCAAGCAGGTCCGTACCCATGCGAAAACTATGTGTTCCCACTGTGTATGTAACTGTGTCCTGAATCGTGTAGTTGTTAGCAATACGCCCCTGAGGCAAGTTAGTGGGTATGCCGAGACCCGTAATGCTCTGTCCATTAACCGTGTAGTTAGGTAGCGTCTGCGCCAAAGGATTAGAAGCATCCACGGGAAAGTTCAACTCGATGCGGTTGTAAGCCAGCCGCAACTCGTTGGTGAAAATCGGGCTAAACACGTGAGTTTCTGACACAATCGCGTTGCGATAAATGTTGTTCTGGCTGGTGTTGAAACCGAAGAAGCCTGATGACGAAACAGGAATATTGGTTCCATCATTGCCATAGCGCACCGAGAGAAGATCAGCGTTGCTGAAACGGTGGTCCACCCGAATCAGGTATTGCCTGTCCCCATACTTATTCGGATAAGAAATGGTCGCGGTACCGAACTGCACGTTAGGACGACCACGCCCCAGCGCAACGGGAAAGAATTGGCCAGTAGCAGGACTCGCGCCCACAATGGAGCGATACAGATCCAGGTTCGGGCTAGCCCCTTGCGGAAATAACGAATTCAAAGTAGCGAAGCCGGCGAGCGAAGGCGTAGTCGAGGTTAGCGATCCGCTTGATGACCGGCGATCTTCCTGAAAGGCTAAGAAGAAGAATGTCTGGTCTTTCCGGATAGGACCACCGACCGTGCCTGCCCAGATCTGCTCGGTACCTGGAAAAGGCCGTCCACGCTGCAGCACCACCGGACTTTGCGCTTGGATATTATTGATGGCGTCATCGAAGGTGCTATCAACAAAGTAGGACGCGGTGCCATGGAGCGAATTGGTGCCTCCCTTGGTGATCACGTTCACAACTGCTCCACCGGCACGCCCATATTCGGAGTCAAAGTTGGTGGTCTGCACAATGGTTTGCTCAACTGCGTCCGGGTTCGTAATTTGAAACGCCTGTCCTGCAATCGAGATATCGTTGTTCTCGGTTCCATCAATCAGGAAGTTGTTGGATCGTCCACGTGCGCCATCGGCAGAGAAAGTCCCCGTCCCAAAACTAAAACGGTTCGTAGTTACACCGGGAAGATTGAGCGCGAGACTCACTGAATTGCGACCTGCAACCGGTAACTGCGTAAGTTCCCGGTTGGAGATTGTTCCACCCCGAACGGGTGATTCGGTCTGCAGTCGCGCAGCCTCAGCCGAGACCTCAACAGTCACTTTCTGATTTCCAACTTTGACTGCGATATCAACGGACGCTACTTGGCCGGCCGACACAACGAATGTGTCGGTCTTTGAGATGTCGAATCCAGCGCCACTGACGCTAACTTCATAGTTGCCCGGGTCTACGGCATCGAATCGGTACAGCCCGCTGCCATTGGTGCGGGTGGTACGAGGAACATTGGTTTCAATGTTGCGCAGAGTCGCTTCCGCATCGCTGACAATAGCGCCGGTGGGATCGGTTACGATGCCGGAAATAGTCCCGCGGCTGGTTTGTGCAAACAGAGCACTTGACGAAGAGAATACGAGTAGAAAGACGAGTACTGCCCTGTGTTGCCAGAACCTCAATTTGCCCCCTTACTAACTCAGGAAATTGAGATTTACTCTATCACGAAAATTGGTAGCTTATTTCGACTTTATTCCTATGGATTTGATAGGCGGAACTTATTAAGTTACCCGTTTTTGTAAGTTGCCTGAATCTGAGCTATGCCCCGATCTTGATCTCGGGCCGACCTGCCTCTTACAGAGCAGCGAAGACATCTTGCAAGTCAAGCTGGAAGTTTGCCACCGGACCTTCGCCTGCAATTGACAGGGGACTCACCCGCAACTCAACTTCCTGACTGCGCCGGTAAACATACACACTCTGCTCGTCCGCATCGATAAGCCAGCCGAGTTCCGCGCCATTGGCCATCCATTCGCTCATTTTGCGTTTTGTCGCATTTAACCGGTCGGAGGGCGAAAGGATCTCAATCACGAAATCTGGACATAGATAAATAAACTTGCGCTTCTGCTCTCTCGACAGAGCCTGCAAACGGGACTTCTCAATCCAAGCCGCGTCTGGCGAGAGCATGGCGCCGTTTGGCAAGAAGAACCCCGCACTCGAATCAAACGCGCGGCCACGGCCGTCTCGCCTACTCCATGCATATAGTTGCATAGAAATGCTCATATTCCGATGCGAACTCTCACCACCCGCTGGCGGCATGACGATCACCTCACCTTTGGCGCTTCGCTCCACCTGCAACTCGGAATTGAGAGCACAGAAATCAAACAGCTCGTTATCGCTCAAGCATCCGTTCAGAGCAAGCCGAAGCGGCAGTTGAGTATCAACATTATTGAGTCGAATCTCGAAAGTGTCCACCGTTCAATGTCCTCAGCCCCAAGTCTCTCATTGCCCAAGCCTGTCGATCAAGCGGCCCCGCATGCCACCATAACAATACCGCTTCTATGGAAGAGCCACTTACCGGCACCATTCGCGGACTGCTGCTGTTTGACATAGCCGAGTCCATCGATCTCCCCGCTCTGCACCGCATTCTCGGCACCATCTCCAGCCGCCGCGAGCCGGCCTTTCTTCACCCCAGTCCGGAGTACGTCAAGTTCGAACGGCCACCCGTGATTGAGCCAGTTGGCATTAAGCGTATCCAGGCGACCGGCGAAGAAGTCGAAATCCGGATTCGCTACTTCGACTACGGCGTTGCTAGTGTCGAACTTCTGATGACCTTTCGCGCTACCTGGCCAGAGTTGATCAATCGGGCAAACAGCTGGATCTCCTCGACGGAGTTAGAAAGCTACGCTGCCGATCTGTTAAGAAATTCGCTCGAACGTACCGGGGAAGCATTGAACAAACTGTACCGTGAGTGGATCTCTGAAGACTATTTCGTGGTTCAAGTTAATCCAATCACGACATCCGACGGAGTTGTTTCGGCGGCCGATCTGGCGCGCGACTGGGGTGCTGAGATCGCGCAAATCGTTCGCGGAGAGGAGACCGCGCTTTCGCCCATTGAGCAGCGCGAAGTGCTCAAATCCACCATGTCCTACTACCCGTATGACCTGCTGGTACTTGGGTGGGTTGCAGCATTTATCTACGAGAGTCGCGCCGCCGCAAGCCCGACCATCGACCTGCTCGAGTACGCCAACACGCAGCTGCTTGAGTTTCGGTACTACGACGATGTCCTGACAGACGTTCTTGCGGACGTGTACAAACGCCTGGAGCGCCGTCACACGATGCTCGCCCGCTGGCGTTTGGCCCGCGAAGCAGAGACGCTGAACACGATTCGCCTTGACTATCAGGAACTGGTGGAACGCACCGACAACGCAATTAAGTTTCTCAGCGATATGTTCTACGCGCGCATGTATCGCCTGGCGGCTGCACGCATCGGTGTCAATGACTATCGCAACCTGGTTAATGAAAAGCTAACTACAGCCCGTGACCTTTACGAATCCATGGTGAACGAATTTCACCAGGGCCGAACCTTCTTCCTTGAAGTGATGGTGGTGCTGATCCTAATGGTCGAAATTGTTTTCTTGTTTGTTCACAAGGCTTAACTGCGCGTCAAAATGCGGCTGATGTCGTTATAAATGACAAACACCACCACCATCATCAAAAAGACAAAGCCGAGCTTGAACACAGTCTCTTTCACCTGAAGACTGACTTCTCTCTGCAGCAGCATTTCCACCGCAAGCAGAAGCAGCGTGCCGCCATCCAGAATCGGAATCGGCAGCAAATTGAATATGGCAAGATTCAAACTGACCATCGCCATAAGTCCCAGAAAACTAGACGGACCCTCCTGGGCGGCGTCACTGGACAGCTGGGCTATACCGATAGGACCAGAAAGTGTCTTTGCGGAAACGCGTTGGGACACAATACTCCGCAACACCTCGAAGATCATAGTTGCGTTCTGCTTGTTGAATCGGAGAGACTCGGCGAAAGCCGGAAGGAAGCTGAGCTTCACCATTTGCACCGGCAAATGAAACACAATGCCAATGCGCCAGGGTAGCTTGGCGTTGTTACCGGGAACCGGCGTGACCATAAGTTTCTGAAGCTGATTGTTCCGCATCAGTTCCAGTTCCACCGGCTTGCCACCAGATTTACTAATCGTCTGCTGAACGGTGAGAATCGATTCCACCGGCTGTCCGTTCACATTAATGAACAAATCGCCCGCCTGCATGCCTGCAGCTTGGGCTGGCCCGCCTTTAGCGACCTCGCCCACTTGAACATCTCCCCGCCAACCTGCTACCCCGATACCTTCCTTTGGGTCCATCCGCGGAGTCACGTTCACCGTCAGCACTTGTCCTTTACGGTCAACCGTCACCGGCAATGCATGGTTCGCGTTTAAAGCTTCTTCGGTGAGTACTTCCTGCCAGTTCGGATTGTGCCGGTCCCCTATCTGTACGATGCGATCGCCACCCTGTAAGCCAGCCTCGGCAGCAGGCGAGTTCAGAGCGACTGAGCTAATGACGGCACGGGTAGAGGGCACTTCCCGCGGGAAGCCATACATATAAAGACCAGTGATCAACGCAATCGACAGCAGGACGTTCATCAAGGGGCCCGCGACAATCACGATCGCACGCTGCCACCGAGCTTTCGCCTGAAATGAGCGAGGGTCGGCAACGGTCTCTTCCCCCGGCTGGTCGCCCAGCATTCGCACATAGCCGCCGAACGGTATGGCCGAGATACGGAAATCAGTATCGCCGCGCCGGAAGCCCAGCAGACGAGGGCCAAACCCAATGCTGAACGTCTCTACCCGAATACCTACGGACAGAGCAGCCCAGAAATGTCCTGCTTCATGCACCAGAATCATGATGCCCAACAGGATCACAACCCAGAAAACCGGCCCTAAGAAACCCACGACCTTATCTACCCCTCCCACGAGGCCTTACAAATGCGCTCACTCTTTCGACAACGGCAGAGCGTGCAACGGTTCAATAACTGCAAGCGCCACCCAGGTTACGCCTTGGCTGGAATACGAGCCCAGCGCGATTCCGCCACTACCTGCCGGGCGAGGCGACGGGAAGCAGCGTCCACTTCAATTACCTCCTCTATTGTCGCCGGTTCCGTACTGGGCTGTCTCATCAGCGTCTCTTCTACCGTCAGCGCAATGGCCGGGAAAGGGATGGTTCCGGCGAGAAAAGCCTCCACAGCTATCTCATCAGCTGCATTCAAGGTACAGGGGGCAGACCCGCCCTGCTCTTGCGCCTCGTACGCCAGCCGGAGCAGCGGAAACTTTTCGAAGTCAGGGGCCGAGAAGTCCCATTGTCGTGTCTGCGTCCAATCCAGACGCGGCACCGGTGCACTCTGGCGCGCCGGATACGTCAGAGCGTATTGAATCGGCATCCGCATGTCCGTTGCCGAGACTTGGGCGATCACGCTGCCGTCGTTGTACTCCACCATGGCATGGATTGACGACTGCGGGTGTACCACTACCTCCACCTGAGAAGCCGGTAGATCGAACAACCAGCAGGCCTCAATGACTTCGAACCCCTTGTTCATCATCGTGGCCGAGTCAACGGTAATCCGATTCCCCATCTTCCATGTCCCAAAGAGCTGCGGCTTCCGTTGCGCGAAACGGACCCCCGGAGGCTGTCAGCAAAAGCCGTGTCACCTCACTCCGCCGCCCGGCTCGAAAGCATTGGTGAGCCCCGTTGTGTTCGCTGTCCACCGGCAGAAGGTCTATTCCCGATTCGCGAACGGCGCTCATCACCAGCTTCCCGCTCGCTACTAGCACCTCTTTATTCGCTAGACCAATACGCTTCTTCTCTCGAATAGCTGCATACGTCGCCGGCAATCCGGCTACTCCGACAATGGCCGACATGACAAAGTCGACCTCCGGAGCAGTAGCAGCCAGAATGCGCGCCTCCGCACCGAACGCCAACTCAGGCCATTGAGACCGGGCCAAGCAGGCATTCTCGAGCTCCGCTGCTACCCTCTTAACTCCGTCAGAATCGGCAAGAACAACCAGCTTTGGCCGGAATTCCAATATCTGGGAGCTTAGTAGCTGTGTGTTTTGGCCGGCTACCAGGCCAAAGACTGAGAACTCGGGCGCTCGTTGCCGAACCACATCCAGCGTACTTACCCCAATGGAACCTGTTGAACCTAAAACACTTAGCATCGCTGGCCTAAGTTACCCTGCCCCGTTCAAACCGTAAGTCCATCAACACTGGCAAAAATATTTGAAATTTTGTATCCGAAAGACTTGCAATCCACAAAACCATATCCTATTATTGGAATCAAGCCGGGGAGCTCAACTCCCACCAAAGCGAGACTAACCTCATAGAAAGACCCCTGAAGCAACACCCTCCCCGGCGCCCGCAAGGGTTCAGGTCTTTCCAAGTCTCAACAACTTCTATCAATTAATTCAGTTTAGCGGTACATTGCAGTCAGCGGTACGCAATGGCTGACAACAAACACCCCCAGGTTTTGCGACCTGAAACGGAGATCCTCACCCGCGGCTTTGACCCAAGTCTTTCAGTCGGCTCTGCCCGACCGGCTGTCTTCCGAAGTTCCACCTATGTTTTCTCTAGTCCCGAAGCTGCCGAGCGCGCTTTCGACATTATGGGCGGTCGTGCCAAGCGCGAGCCCAATGAAAATGTAGATCTCGTCTACTCACGCTTTAACCACCCCAACGCCCAAATCCTGGAAGATCAGATTCTTCCGCTCGAACCGGAAGCCACCGGTGCCGTCGTCTTCAACTCGGGTATGGCTGCCATCATGACTGCCATGCTGGCGGTCCTGCAACCGGGCGACACGGTGGTCTACACAACTCCGATCTACGGTGGAACTCAAACGCTCATCCAAGGATTTCTGCAGCCCTTCGGAATAGTGAGCATTCCAGTGCCGGCCGGTCAGAGCGGCGCGCTTGATGCAGCCATCCAAAGCGCCCAAAAGTTGAAAGTTGTCCTAATCGAGTCCCCGGCAAATCCAACCGTGGTTATGACCGACATTCGGCGAGCCTGCCAAGCTGTCGCGAACCTGCCGCCGACCGGAGACAGCCGCCCCCTCGTGATGGTCGACAACACATTTCTCGGCCCGGCCTTCCAGCACCCGATTGCCTTGGGCGCCGACGTGAGTCTCTACTCGGCAACCAAGTATCTGGGCGGCTACAGTGACCTGATCGGTGGAGTTGCACTCGTGAAAGACAGCGCATTGCTCCAAAAGATTCGGAGCAAACGCAGTCTCTTCGGCAACATTCTGCAGCCAGATGAGTGCTGGCTCCTGAACACGCGCCTGCCCACGGTGCTGCTTCGGATGAATCGGCAAAGCAAGAACGGCCAGCACATCGCCGAAGCCTTGGCCCGACATCCAAAGGTAGACCGGGTTTACTACCCGACGCTCTTCGACGACCCTGAACAGAAGCGCATCTACCAGGAGCAATGCCAATGGTCCGGCGGCCTCTTTTCGCTCGACATTCACGGCGGCAAGGCTGGCGCTTTCGATTTTCTCCGCAACCTGAAACTCGCCCGCAACGCCGTCTCCCTAGGCGGCGTAGAAACCCTAGCCTGCCACCCCCGCAGCACGACCCACTCAGCCTGGAGCACCCGCGACCTCGACGAAGCCGGCATCGGAGAAGGCCTGGTACGAGTGTCACTCGGCAT
>CALMAV010000490.1:0-2769 GCA_937859895.1 uncultured Bryobacterales bacterium
GTGGATACCGCGCCTTTCTGGTGGGTGGTTGCGTGCGTGATCGCCTTCTCGGCATCACTCCCAAGGATTACGATGTCAGTACGGATGCAACGCCGGCCCAGGTACTGGGACTGTTTGCTGACGCTGCGCTCGTTGGAGCTCATTTCGGTGTAGTCCTTCTTCGGCAGGGTTCTGACATTCATATTGAGGTCGCAACCTTTCGGAGCGAGGGCGAATATTCTGACGGGCGTCGTCCAGATGCCGTTCAATTCGAGAAAGATCCCGCAGAGGATGCGCGGCGACGCGACTTCACCATCAATGGCTTGTTTGAGGATCCTCTGTCCGGCCGTGTTTATGACTTCGTCGGCGGCTTGGCAGATTTGGAAGCTCGGCGGATTCGAGCTATTGGTGAACCCGCGCGCCGTTTTTCAGAAGATCATCTCCGCCTGCTGCGTGCAGTCCGCTTCGCAGCCCGGCTCCGTTTCTTTATAGACGACCCTACACTTTCAGCTATGCGCGACCTGGCTCCTCGTGTCCGCAGTGTGTCCGCCGAAAGAGTTCGTGACGAATTGGTTCGTATCTTGATCGAGGGTGGGGCCCGCTACGGCTTTGAGTTGCTGTCCGCTACCGGGCTGCTCGACCACACCTTGCCCGACGTGAAAGCATTCCAAGGAGTGATTCAGCCTCCGCAGTACCATCCCGAAGGCGATGTCTGGACGCACATTTTAATGATGCTCGAGAACATGCGTCAGCCTTCGCGAACGCTGGCCTGGGGTGTACTCCTGCACGACGTAGGCAAGCCTCCTACCTTTCGAATAGCTGATCGCATTCGGTTCGACGGTCACGCCGAAGTCGGCGCGCGCATGACGCAGCAGATACTTTCTGATCTGAGAGTGTCAGGATACGATACCGAGCAGGCCACCTCGCTCGTGGCAAATCACATGCGCTTCAAAGATGTTCGCCAAATGCGTCTCAGTACGCTGAAGCGCTTTCTCCGACTGCCTAAATTTGACGAGCACCTGGAGCTTCACAGGCTGGATTGTGCTGCCAGCAATGGACGCACTGATGCGTACGAGTACGTTCAGTCCATGCTTCTTGCCTTGCAAGAGGAACAACTGGCTCCACCCCGACTGCTGACCGGGAAGGATCTGATCGCAGCCGGGTTTCAGCCCGGCCCGGACTTCAAGTCTGCCCTGGATGCTGTCGAAACAGCGCAATTGGAAGGGGAAATACAAACCTCCGAAGATGCCCTGCAAATTGCCTCGGCAGTACTAGCGAGCAGGCAGAAAGCGTGAGCCAACGCGATCTACATACCAGCAACTTTGCTGGTAGGCTAAAGAGGCTTGGCAAGTTTGAACGGTCGTAACGGGCCGTTCCGGGAATCTTTATGGTCCACCTTACTGTTTCAAAACTGCTGGAAGAGTTCCAGACTGCCCGCGCTGAGAGTGATCGCCTTTTTGACATCCTGAAGCCCGAGTTTCTGTTTCACCGGCCTATCGCAGAGCGTCACCGCGTGATCTTCTATCTGGGACACCTGGACGGCTTTGATTCCATCCAAATTTGCCGAGAAGGTCTCGGTCTGCCATCTCCAGATGAAACGCTAGACACCTTATTCCAAGCTGGCATAGATCCGGATAGCGCCAACCTCCCTTCCGATACTCCCGCTGACTGGCCGTCTCTGGAGCAAGTCCGCGCGTACGTCCATCGTTGTCGCGAGCACGTGGATCAATACCTGGAACGTGCGCCGGAGGATGTAGTGTACATGGCTCTTGAGCATAGGTTGATGCACCTGGAAACGCTCGCCTACATGTTCCATAACTTCGACGTCAGCATGAAGCAGGCGGACAGGCATCGAGCAATCCATACTTCTGGCGAAACACCAACGGAGCAGTGGCGCGATATTCCAACGGGCGAAGCTACACTGGGCCGTCCAAAAGACGGAAGTTTTGGGTGGGACAACGAGTACAACGAAACAAAGCGATCAGTAGATGCATTTCGCATTCAGCAATTCAGTGTGACGAATAGCGACTACCTGCGCTTTGTTAATGCAGGGGCAAAAGCTCCCCACTTCTGGTTGCCGACCGACTCGGGGTTTCACTACCGCTGTATGTTCGAGAACGTACCGCTTCCATTGGATTGGCCAGTGTATGTCACTCAGTCAGAAGCAGCCGAATACGCGCGGTGGATTGGCAAGCGTCTGCCGAGCGAGGAACAGTTTCACCGTGCGGCTTACGGAACTCTTAATGGTACTGAGCGAAGCTATCCGTGGGGCGAGAGACGTCCGGAAGAGGCGTTTGGCAACTTTGATTTCAGGCATTGGGACCCTGAACCCGTGACCGCTTCTCCCGGGGGAGATAGCGCATTTGGCGTGAGCCAGATGGTGGGCAATGGATGGCAGTGGACCCGCTCGCCGTTCGGTCCGTTACCCGGATTCCAGCCGCGTCCAACGTATCCAGGCTACTCGGCAAACTTCTTCGATGGCGAACACTTCGTTATGAAGGGCGGTGCGCCGCGTACAGCATCACGGCTGCTCCGTCGCTCTTTCCGCAATTGGTTTCGGCGTGACTACCCTTATATGTACGCCACTTTTCGCTGCATTGACTCTGAGTAAGTTGCCTCGAGTAAGTGAATGACAGTTTCCGCTCCTTCTCAGTTAGGCGAGTTCGCGTCCGACGTTCGTGACGGCCTTTCGCCTTCAGCCATCGGCAGAAAGCTTTCGCCTCGCTTCCTTTATGACGATTTAGGCAGCAGCTTGTTCGAAGCAATCACGCTGCTTCCGGAGTACGGACT
>CALMAV010000490.1:2779-8867 GCA_937859895.1 uncultured Bryobacterales bacterium
GTACGGACTCACTCGCGCTGATGAGAGACTGCTCCGATTGCACGCTGGCGACATAACTCGATACTGCGGCTCCCTTTCTGCGGTGGCCGAATTAGGCAGTGGCAGCGGTAAAAAGACTACTCACATACTGCAGTCCGCTCTCAGCGGAAATGCTGGATTGACTTACTATCCAATTGACGTTTCCTCCGGTGCGCTAAGCGCATGTGAGCGTGAAATTGGAACGCTATGCCGGGTGATTCCTGTGTGCCAGAACTGGCTGGAGGGGTTAGCCGCTCTCGCGAGTAGCAGACAAGCCGGTCCGCTTCTTCTCCTCTTCCTAGGCAGTTCCATCGGCAACCTGGAGCGCAATCAGATCCCCAGCTTTCTCAGCCAAATTCGATCGTATCTGCAGGGGGGCGACTTCTTCCTGCTTGGCGCAGATCTGGTCAAGGATGTCAGCACCATGCTTGCCGCCTACGATGATCCAACGGGTGTTACTGCGGCTTTCAATCTCAACCTGCTAGGCAGGATCAATCGTGAACTGGACGCTGACTTCAACTTGCGTTGCTTCCGGCATGAGGCACGCTGGAATAAGGAGCATCGGCGAATCGAAATGCATCTGGTTTCCCTGCGTGATCAGCGTGTTCGTATTGGTGCAGTTGATGCCACCTACCTGTTCCAGGCAGGCGAGACTATCTGGACTGAGTCTTCGCACAAGTTTGAGATTCCCGAACTCAATCACTTCGCTCTCCGCAGCGGGTTTTCTCCTGTTGCGACGTGGGTAGACGACCAGTGGCCATTGGCTGAAACTCTCTGGCGAGCAGTTGCATAGCTCATTGGCTTAGCCCGGCACCAGAAACGCTAATCTGGATAGCAGCCATGAGTACATCTGCTGACCAGTTGAAACAAGTCGCTGCGGACGCCTCCGCAGAATTCCTGAAAGACGGGCAGATCGTGGGTTTGGGTTCGGGTACCACCGCTGCCCTTGCCGTCGGTGCTATCGGCCGCCGTGTTGCTTCGGGTTTGCGAATCACTGGTATCTCAACCTCGGAAAAGACCACTGCTCAAGCGCGGGAGCTTCGCATTCCCCTAGCAACTCTGGCCGAGCACCCGGCTATCGATATCACTATCGACGGGGCGGATGATGTGGAACTGCACACACTCAACCTGATCAAAGGCGGAGGCGGCAATCTGCTTCGAGAGAAAATCGTTGCCGCGGCCAGTGCCCGCTTGGTGATTGTGGTGGACAAAAGCAAACTGGTGGACCGTCTAGGAAGTCATTCGCCAGTGCCGGTGGAAGTAGTTCGTTTCGGATGGGAGGCGACCGCCAAACGCTTAACGGCATTGAACCTCAACCCCAAGCTACGCAAGGGCGACGGCGATGAGCCGTACATCACCGACGGGGGGAACTATATCCTTGATTGCGCGGTCGGGCCTATCTCGTCCGCCGATCAGTTAGGTCACGAGCTGGATAGTGTTATTGGTGTTGTGGAGCACGGGTTGTTTCTTGGCATTACCTCGCAAGTTCTAATAGGGACTCCGGATGGAGTTCAGACTTTAAATCGCGCGTAAGCTGTCTCGTTTCGCCGTGCAATCCTAATCGTAAGCTGATGCTATTTCTATTTCTCGCCGTACTTGGTGGATTACTGATCGGTGCGATTGCAGGTCGGATTGCAGCCGGGAGAAATAAGTCCTGGCGACCGACTTTCATTGTTACCTCAATTATTTCTACGGTCATTTTGTTTCTGATTGCCTTCCGCGTGCTTACCGAGAACAACGTACGTTCCGATGAACCAGCGCAAAAGCAGCAGCAACAACGTACTGAACCTGAGCGGTAGTGCAAGCCGCAACTCGTCCCAAGCACGACCGCACTCAGTATGAGGGCAAAAACCTTGCACGCCTGCTGCTCGCGATGGGATTGCCGGCGGCGCTGCTCTACTTTCGAATCCTGCTAAGCACGATAGGAAGCTATACCCAGGCACTCACCCCCGCACAGATCAGCCGTCTCGGCTTTATGTCGAACTTGATACTGGTAACTTTTTGTCTGGTCCAGATCTTTTGCGCCCGTTACGTCCAGCGCTTGGTTCCGCCAGGGAAGACCGCTTTGGGGCGATCGCTCCAGTACGCGGCGGTACTTCTGATGTGCGTCTTCTTTTCGGTGACTGGCGCGATTGTCCTTGAGTCATTCGGCTATATCTTTCTGCTGCGGAGCGGTCGGGTTTAACCCCAGATCCAAAGAAAATCTTTGTTTGTCACGTTTCCGGTACTGCACGATTGCGGCGAATTAGTACTTGGTTTACCTGACCAGCTTCCCGCTCTCCACGAATGGGTTCCCGCCAATGTCAGCTTCCTTGTACTAGACACCGCTACTGTCCTAAGAAAATCCGGGTTTACTGTAAGCAGCTTCATGTCCCTAGAGACAGGTGAGTCGTGCTGGTACGGGTGATTTCAGCACCCTGCCAATTCCTCTTATTCTGCAGAAGCAAGAGTTGTTCGGCGGACAAAAACCCGCAGATAAAACAACCGCATAACTATCTCGGAGGACAAGAAAAATGAACCTGAAGAACTTAACCCTGATCGGCGCTGCTCTCCTGCTGTCGAGCCCTGTATTTGGTAGCACCTATTTCGTAGGCTTTGAAGATACCAAGGGCGGTGACTACGACTATAACGACATGGTGTTCTCGCTCAGCGGCAATGGCTTGACACTGAACTCGAGTGCATCGTATTACAGTCAACCAACTCTCGGCACCAGCGGAACGCCATTCTGGAACAACGCATCTTACGATCAGCCATCTGGGACCTACAATATCGGCTACTGCATCTACGGTGGCGGCGCCTGCAACAAGGGTGTTGCTCTTGACCCAGGTGCACAGTTTCTGGCCTCTAACCCTACCAGCCATACCGGCTCTGCAAACGATGTAACGTTCTCAGTCAACGGCAACGTAAATGCAAACGTACAGGTCCAAGTCACCGCCGCAACCAATGAGCTTGGCTACTATCTGACCGCTGATTCAACCCACGCTTTTCATGCGCTAACGGGTAACAGCAGCAACGTTTATGACTTCACTCCCGGCGGAAACTTTGGCTTGGTCGAACGCGTTTCCAACCTTGGTACCACATACTACTCACAATCAGCACTGGGCACTCAAGATAGCGTATCCCACTTCGCCTACTTCAACACTCCTGCTCCTGAGCCGGGCATGATGGGTCTGATGGGCGCCGGTTTGGTCGGTGTCGCAGCCCTCCTTCGCCGTAAGAAGTCAGCCTAATACTCTCAGCGGCGCTCAGGACAGCTTGAGCGCCGCCCTTTTGTTTCCCTCAGCCTTCCTTACAGTTACCGCCTCAACCCCTTCTCGAATCCCCAGCCAAGGTAAGACCACTTAGAACGAAAGCTTCAAAGCCAATTGCAGTTGACGCGAAGACCCTGAATCACCAGTTGGAAAGCGAGTACTGTTAATGAGCCCAAAGGTTGTGGATCCTGCGACCAGCGTCGAGTTAGGCTGACCAAAGTTGGTCTGATTAAGCAAATCGAAGGCATCACCGCGAATCTGCAATGTCGCCCGCTCATACAGTTTCACGTTCTTTACCAACGACAGATCCAAATTTGCGAAACCGGGACCGATCACCACATTACGGCCCAAGTTGCCGAAGACGTTCGACTGCTGCGGAAAGGCGCTGGGCGATACGTAGGAAACGAAGGTGGCAGAACCGTTGCGTGCCGGGCTGTAACCGGTCAGCACCGGGCCGTTCACGACCGGTCTCAGCGTCCCGGCACCGGTAAGCGTATTGAAGTTCGTATGGAAGTTGATCGGATTGCCGCTCTGCAATGTTTGAATCAGTGACAACTGCCAGCCGCTAACCAACCGGTTTGCACGAAAAGGCAAATCGTAGACACCGCTCAAAACCAAACGATGCCGTGCATCGTAGTCGGAAAGCCCGCGGTCACCGTGCAGGTTGTAACTATCTTGCACCACAACACCCTGAATATTCCGAGAGTTCTCATCGATTGACTTGGACCAGGTATAGGAACCGCTGAATTGCAAACCAGCCGAATACTGTTTCTGAACAGTCACCCAGAGCGCCTGGTAAGAGGAGTTGGCAACACTCTCATAGACAGTGATATTGCCAAGCGGAAGTCCCGCATCGATACTGTTCGCCGATAGAGCCCGGTATGGGCGGATACCATTCACCGGCTGGTTGTAGTTACGCGCAATGTTGAGGTCGCTTCCTTTGCTCCCCACATAGCTGATGCGCAGACCATAGTTACTTGCCAGCTGCTGATCAAGGTTGAAGTTCCACGATTGGACATTGGCGTTCTTATAACCGTGCGCAACAGAGGTGGGTGAAATGCTTCCGCTAGCAAATCCGTATGCATTCCCCAGAGTCACAAACGGAGTGGTTCTTGTCGGTGAAAATTGGACAGGAACTGAGTAGGGAGGGTTGCTCGCCAGCCCTGTTACTAAGCCCGCAGTGGGTTGATCGGTGAAAATTGCATAAGCACTGCGGATTACCGTCTTTGCGTCGCCACGTACATCCCAGGCGAAGCCAACTCGCGGCTCAAAGTTAAGCGCGCTCTGGTTGTAGGCATACTGCAATCCGCCGCCTTGCCCAACATGCACCAGCGAGGACGCTACCGGGTCGAACACGACGAAGCGGTTCATCGCCTCGGTCGGTGTTCCGTTCCAGTCATAGCGCAGTCCGAGCGTGAGTGTAAAGTTTGGGCGCACCTTGTAGGCGTCCTGCACAAAGAATCCTGTTGAAGGAATGTAAATCCGACTTGCCCGATTTGAACTGTTCGCCGAAAAAGATGTGGCCTGGTCAGCTACAAATGCGTTAATACTCGAAAATCCGAAGCTGCCAGGTGTGCTGGTGAAACTGTCGGCAATCGCCTGCCGATACTCTCCGCCGAACCGCACAGTATGCTGACCGCGAACCCAACTCACCGTATCCGAAGCAATAATGGTGTCGTCACCGCGGCCTTGCGGAAATCCGTTGATGCCTCCAAAGGAAAACGCACCGGCCACGCTGATCTGTGGCAGACCAATGGGTGCGTTCACGCCGCTATTGATGCCGTAATCGGCAGCATTAAAGAGGTTTTGCGGCGCAAAAACGATATGGATGCGATTGAAACCGGCACGCGCCTCGTTCACCAGTGTTGGGCTAATTGTCTGAGTGTCGACTAAGGTCAGCAGTTGCCTTACTCCATGGCGCTGATCACCAAAGTTTGGAAGATTATTGCCCTGGGTGGTGGGCTCGTTTCGCTGGTCCTGCTGCATGGCGTAGTACGCGTTGAAGCGATTTGATTCGCTGAAGGTTTGGGTGAAGTTGGCGGTGCCTTGATAAATGTCTACCGGCGCAATCGCGTTACCAGTGAAGACATTGCCGGCCGAGTTGGCTACTGGAATCAAAGGCAGCAACTGTCGCAAGACCGGGTCGCTCGAGTTTGCAATTGCCGTGCGATTCGCCGTTGAGAGCACCGGAGTATTGATAGGTAAACTCTGCTGCTGCTTCAGCTGCTCGTAGCTGAGAAAGAGAAACGTGCGGTCTTTCTTGATCGGAAATCCAACGTCGCCGCCAAACTGATTGCGCCGGAAGGGCGACTGCGGAACTCCGATCGGGTTCGTGAAATTGCGAGCATCCAACGCATTGTTCCGGAAGTAATCGTAAGCCTCGCCATGAATCTGGTTGGTGCCGGCTCTGGTCGCGATATTTACGATGGATCCGGAGTTGCGGCCGTACTCGGCGCTAAAAGTCGAGTTGTCGATCTTGAACTCTTCCACCGTGTTCACCGTCGGCTGAAATGTGATTTGGTTTTGCGCGATGTCATTCATGTTCACGCCGTTGATCATGAAGTTGACTGTGTCTTCGCGGCCCCCAGCCGAATTAAAACTGGAAGCGCCCTGACCGCGTAAGGGAGCTGTCAAAAAGCCGCTTTGCGGTGGTGTGACAGTGCCCGGAACCAGTGGCGCCAGATCTACAAAGTGGCGGCCATTCAGCGGAATCTCCTGCACGGTTTTGCTATTGACGACTGTCCCCAAAGTGATGCTGCTGGTTTCAACTACCGGCGTTTGGGCTTCAATCTGAACGGTCTGGCTGGCGTTCGCTACAC
>CALMAV010000490.1:8877-11320 GCA_937859895.1 uncultured Bryobacterales bacterium
TCGCTACACCGAGAGAAAAGTCTTGCCGTGTCGTCGAGCTTACCTCCACCCTGACGTTAAAGGCGGTGGTGGTCTGCAATCCGGGCGCTTTCACCTCGATTGAGTATGAGCCTGGCTGAAGCGAAGGAGCCGCGTACAGCCCTGCCTCATCTGTCTGCACGGTTTGTTTTTGACCGGTGCTCGGGCTCGTAATTAGCAGGGAAGCTTTCGGCAGCACCGCTCCGCTGGCATCGGTAACAACACCTTGTATGCTGCCGGTTGATTGTGCCAGTAGGAAGCCGCTGTTGCAGCAGGCGAGCAAAAGGACGGACCAAAGTCGTAGCAAGAAACCCTCCCCAATACGGACCTCAACGACTTGGTTGATTGAATGGGAGTATAACAAGGGTTTTCCTTCAGCAGCATGCGAAACAATACAGGTGTCGGTAGTATGTGAGTTGTCCGTATTAATTAGCAATTGAAACGTCCGCTTACTGGTGGTTGAGAAAAGCTGTGAGCTGTGGAATGCAGCAAGCAGCAGATCCCAGCCGCCGAAATGGAGCGGATGATGAAGGCACAGGAAGTGATTCTGAAGGCGGCTGCCGGGAAGTTGAAGTGGTGGGAAGCGGCCGAGATTATGGGCGTAACGGACCGCACGATGCGTCGTTGGCGCGAACGGCTGAATGAGCATGGCTACAGCGGTCTGTGGGATTACCGCAAGCGCGGTCCTAGCCCGAAGCGGGTTCCGATGAAGACGTAGAGGAGGTCCTGCAGCTCTACCGCGACAAGTACTTCGACTTTAACGTGCAGCACTTTCATGAAAAGCTACGGGATTTGCACGGCATCCACCTGAGCTACACCTGGGTGAAGGCAGCGCTGCAAACGGCAGGGCTGGTGAAGCGCCGTAAGAAGCCCGGATCACATCGGAAACGACGGCCACGGCGACCCTTGCCAGGCATGATGTTGCACATCGATGGGAGTGAGCATCACTGGTTTGGCGATGAGCGCAGCTATGAACTGATCGTGGTCATGGACGATGCCACTAGCGAGATCTATTACGCGCAACTGGTGGAAGCGGAATCGACACGCACGGTCATGGCGGCACTGCGCGAAGTGATCGAGACGCAAGGCCTGTTCTGTTCGTTGTACAGCGACCGGGCCGGCCACTTCTTCGTAACACCCAAGCACGGCGAGCGCGTGGACCCGAGCCGTCCTACGCAAGTGGGGCGTGCCTTGCAAGAACTTGGAGTGAAGATGATCGCGGCGTACTCACCGCAGGCGCGGGGCCGATCGGAGCGCAACTTCGGCACCTGGCAGGGCCGTCTGCCCCAAGAACTAAGACTGCGCGGGATCAAGGATCTGACGCAAGCCAATGAGCTTCTGCGGAACCAATGCATCCCCGAGTTCAACAGCCGCTTTACCGTAAGCGCGCCACAAAAGGGCAGCGCCTTCGTACGAGCCCGGCGCAAGGATCTGGACTGGATCTTTAGCGTGCAGCATGAACGCACGATCAACAACGACAACACCCTCACACTAGAGAATCGCGTCTTTCAACTCGATAAGACTCGCTGGCGCAATACGCTGGCTGGCCAAACCGTGATCGTACATGAACATTTGGATGGCCGCATGTCCATCCGCTACGGCCCCCACATCATGGCAACGTACGCGGCTGATCAACTGCCACCGCAAGCGGAGAAACGGCGAGGCACACCTCGGCCTCCCACAGGGCGAGCTGCCTGATCCCAATCGGAAGGAGATCTTTTGTTGACATGGAGGCTCCGCCTCCAAACCTCCGGGATTTATTGCTTTCGGCCAGAATTGCTGGATCGAGAGCAAGTCGAGGCTTCGGCTTACTCCCGTAATCCCGGCCCTGAGTCGGCGCTCGAGTTGCTTCCCAGCAGCGCTCTATCCTCCGCTCAGGTCTTCAAAGCGTATCCCAAAACCGTGGCACTGGAAAACCGGACATTTCACTTGCTAATTAATCCGGACATCTTGACGTGCTACCAACATGCGAAACAATACAGGTGTCTGAGAAGGGTCTCCACGATCTCGCTCCCTTATTCGTTTGATAATGGAGGTTCTGTTTCCCCGGAGACAGCATGAAGTGTGTCATGGATTGGCGATACTCACTAACGATTCCTTGTGCGTTGTTCGTTTCTCTATCGGCGTCGGCCCAGAGTACTCGAACCCGTTTGATGATCACCGAATCGATCAACAACACGAACCTCGTGTCACTTTCTGGCAATACGCGCCCGGAGACTCAAACTGCCACTGATGAGGGCCCGGCAGCCGACAGTTTACCGTTGGATCACCTGGCTCTACAGCTGAAACCGCCACCTGAACAGCAGGCCGTCTTCGAGCAGGCGGTAGAAGCGCTGCATGACCCGCACTCACCAACTTTTCACGAATGGATGACGGCGGACGAAATCGGAAGCAAGTACGGCGTTGCCGAAGCTGACCTGGAGGC
>CALMAV010000491.1:0-1958 GCA_937859895.1 uncultured Bryobacterales bacterium
CCCACAACGAGTGCAAAGCGCTTCTGCGGCAGCGCGACCTTCGAACCTTCTTCCAAGCCGAACGGCACAACCGAGAGAGCCTTCATAGGAGCGGCTAAACCCGGGATGGCGGGAAGAGAGCTTTCGATACCAACGTAGTAAGAACGCGGAACACCGCTACGGATGCGAACGCCTTTGCCGCTGCGTGCGAGACCGTAGTAAGCTGCTCCGTGCGCCACCGAATGCATTAGGTCAGCACTCTTGCTGTCTGACTGCAATTGCTGCACGGGTGTTGGCAGCCAGCTGTTGATCACTTGCAGGAGGCGCTGTTCAATTGCTCTGGCCTGAAGCACGCCGCCATTAAACAGGAGATGAGTGGGTCGGGCAAGTTCACCGCCGCCGCTGGAGCGGAGGAACTGCGCCAAATGCTTCGTTACCGCAGCATCGGCTGCATAGTTCAGACCTGCTTCGAGTAGGGCAGTTCGGCGCGGGCGCTCAGGCGTAGCGTTCGCGTCTACCTGCGGGAAGAAGCCGTCGAGCAAGGTGGTGCGCACATCATCACGCAAGAGCCTGCCGCGCAGTGTCCCGCCAATTAAACCAGTGCCACGACCCAGAATGGTTAGGGGTTGCTCTTCCGGCGCGGATTGGTCATCGGAAAGCAGCAGTTCTTTAGCGGCTCGGCACTGCTGCCAGAGAGCATGGAACTGCATGGCATTGAGCTTGGTGCCCTTGGCCCCAAACTGACCCTCAGCCAAGCGCGCCACAGCCAGGTCCATGTTGTCGCCGCCTAGCAGCAGGTGGTCGCCTACAGCAATGCGCTCGAGTTGCAACTCGCCGTTCACTTCGGCAACAGCGATAAGCGTGAAGTCTGTAGTGCCGCCGCCGATGTCGACCACTAGAATCAAATCGCCCGGCTTCACTTGCTCGCGCCAGTTGCCGTTGCGCTCCAGCCAGGCGTAGAAAGCCGCCTGCGGCTCTTCCAAAATGGTGACCTCTCCAAAACCGGCCAGATTGGCGGCGCGCTCGGTCAGCTCGCGGGCAGCCGGGTCAAAAGATGCAGGTACCGTCACCAGAACGGTCTGCTGCTCAACCGGCGACTCAGGGTGCAGGCTGTTCCAAGCCTCGCGAAGGTGAAGCAGATACTGGCGCGAAGCTTCCAGCGGCGATACTTTCGTAACTCCCTCAGGCGCAGTCAAGGGCAAGGTCGGCTCAGTCGGATCAGCATTCTGGTTCGATAGCCACGACTTGGCCGAGCCGACCAGCCGGTTGGCATTCTCCACGCCGCGTGTCCGGGCAAGGCGACCGGTGATGTACTCCGGATTCGGATTCCAGGGCAGGGAAAGCGCGCCCTCGACAAACTCACCCGGTCCTGGAATGTAAAGCGATGACGGCAATAGATCGAGCGGCGCAACTTCGCCGGGGTTTACTAGCTGCGGTGCGGCAAACAGCTCTACAGCAGCGCCGTCGCTATCCGCTGGTAGAAAGGCTAGAGCACTGTTGGTTGTGCCAAGATCGATGCCGATGATGTACTGAGCCATAACGGCCGACTACTCAACTTCCAGTTCGGCAGGAGTCAACACAGAGACATCTGCTTTTCCCAAATGCGGCAATGTGACAGCAGAAGCAGACCAGCCACGATGGCGCAGCGTGCCGCCAGGAACTTTGCCGTTTGCTGGAACATTGCCGATCAGCTTGATGCGGTTTGGATCGGGCGTCTTGGAGCTATCCAGTTTCTGGAAGGTGCCCTCGACTCCATCGATAACCGGAATAAGTGTCACGTGACGCTCCAAGCTGGCTCTGCAATCGGAGTGCAGGGTCCGAACAGCGGCACCAATCTGGTCATCGGCATAGCCTGAAATGTCTTCCATTAAGAAGTCAACGATGCGGGAATCACGCTGCAGAATCTGAAGAAGCTGCAACGCGCCATCGCTTGGCTTCGGCAACTCAACCGGCTTAACAACGGGCGCAGGCGTCGGCTT
>CALMAV010000491.1:1968-6269 GCA_937859895.1 uncultured Bryobacterales bacterium
TCGTCGGGCAGTTCCCCATAAATCAGGATGTACCAGAAGGCACGCAATGCATAAACAAGACGGGACAATGAAGGCCTCTAAGCTTCAGGATATCAGCGGGAAGCACTTCAGGAGGCCTGTTGGTAGTTCGCCAAATACCGCAGTAGTAACGACAACGTCGATCTCGGCATTGGCTCGGAAGTCCGCATAAGATGGAGGCACGCCTGCTTGCCGGTAATTTGTATATGAAAATCTGGTGCGACAGAAAGGACGTCCGAAGATCTAAGCCTTGCAGTATTGGTCGGTTGCACCAAAGGCTCAAGGTGATCAGAATTCATATGGCTCGGCTCA
The DNA here is from genome assembly GCA_937859895.1 of uncultured Bryobacterales bacterium. Classification (GTDB taxonomy): domain Bacteria; phylum Acidobacteriota; class Terriglobia; order Bryobacterales; family Bryobacteraceae; genus Bog-105. The sequence goes on from CALMAV010000491.1 coordinate 2,299, forward strand.
GCCTGCGTCTCACAATCGGAGTGTGTACTGTGGCACTCCTGAATGCTCGACAGCGCTCTGGGCCGGCAGAGGCGAAAGCCATCGATAACCGGATTAAGTATTTGGGCGAAGTGCCCGATAGGGAGCGTGCGCCTGTCATTAAGGACCTTGCGAGTGAGATCCGACCGACCATCGAGATATGCAGTACCTTTGGCGTTTAATCTTGCTGTGGACGGAACCGAAGGGAGCGACGCCGAAACACTTCAGCAAATAACGACGACTCTCGGGGACGTACTACGAAGGCTGCCACCGGCTGAGACGCGATACACCGACAGCTTTCAGGTGCTGGCGGAACTGATCCGCTACGAAGGTACAAGCTACCCAGCCGATGACGTTCGATTGAAGGCAGCCACCCAAAAGCTGGAGAGCGCCGACAAGCGTCGCGCCGAATCTGATCTGGAGGGACGAAAGTGGAAGCTGAAAAGCCTTCGTGGGAAGGTTGTATTGCTCAGCTTCTGGGCGACGTGGTGTCCGCCATGTCAAAGGGAAATCCCCGATCTGAACGCAATCTACAGCCGGTTCCAGAGCCAGGGCTTGATTGTCCTTTCCATCTCAGATGAGGACTCACCGACACAGAAGCGCTTTCTCCTGCAGCACAAGATGACTTACCCAATGCTGATCGACACCGGTGATGAGACAAGACAACGATTCCTGGTGCAAGGCATTCCAAAGCACTTCGTCTTTGACCGCACAGGTGCTTTGGTAGCACAGTCGATTGCCAGGCCGAACTTGGAAGGCTTCCGAAAGATGCTCGCACGTGCCGGCCTTTGATCCTAGGAGAGCGCCTCCTTTTGCCGTGGCGGCAAAGTCACAAAACTTTCTTGCCGAGGATATCCGCGTTTCAATATCTCGCGCATACGTATCTGTTTCAGCGTACATTTCATCATCGCCGAACATAGCGGCATCAACGTTCAGCTTGACCGAGTGCAATTCAGCCATAGCTGAAGCTAACTGTCCTCCGGTCGTGCAGAAAGGGCTGAGCCCATAGCGGCGGCGAGACGATTCCAACCATCGATTTCCTCTCGCAGACGCTTGCGCCCTGGCGCAGTCAGTTCGTAAAACTTGGCCGGGCGATTGTTGTCTGATGCGCCCCAGCCTGGTACAAAGGCCTCGATCTGTCTCTGTTTCCTGCGCGTATGGCGACGATGTCGCTCGGTGTCTTAGGCGCAATGGGAGCGATGCTGTCCGTAACTGGCATCCTCGGGATGGCTGCTTACTCGGTTAGCAAGCGGATGCGTGAGTTGGGACTTCGTATGGCCCTTGGAGCACAGCATAAGGAAGTATTACAGGCAGCTTTAGGGCGAGCGTTGAAGCTGCTCGCTGTTGGCTCAGCAACGGGATTGGTGCTGGGAGTTCTGGCGAGCCGAGTGTTGGCTTCTATCGTGTACAAGGCAACTCCGCGCGATCCCCTCGTGTTGGCCGGTGCTGTCCTGGCGATGCTGTTACTCGGGCTGCTTGCAACGTGAATTCCGGCGCAACGTGCGTTATCAATTAACCCTTGACACTGCTGCGCGCGAGGGATAATTCGCGTGAGCTAGTCCGGCGAGAGTTCGCCCAAGCGCTCTAACTCTTGCTTCGACATGTCCTTTATGTGGGTTGCAATCCACCAGGTATAGCCGAAGGGATCGCGCACACCACTCATACGTGCACCGTATGGCATGTCTGTTGGCTCCCGCAGGCTTTCAGCGCCTGCTTCCAAAGCTCGCTGGTACACACGATCACAATCTTCGACATAAATCATCAGACTGATCGGCGAGCCGCCAAAGTGGGTAGGCGCATGGGTATTCATCTCAGGGAATTGGTCGGCCATCATGATGACCGAGTCGCCGATTTGCAATTCACAATGACCGATCAATCCGGACTCACCTTTGATTCTTAGTCGCTCTTGTGCATCAAAGACGCGTTTGTAGAAATCAATAGCTGCGGTACAACCATCCAAGGTCAAATATGGTTGCAGGCTGTGGTATCCGGCAGGAACACCGGCTATTGCCGACATCTTTTTACCTCCGTGTTCAGCACTATATAACGGCTGAGGTGGGGTAGAAAGAGCAAAAACGCATCGAGCGGATTATGTTTTATGGTGTATGGCGGCCTAAGATGCATTTCTATCTATACGAAAGGCAGTTATTGGTGATAAGCTCCAGACAATAAGGAGAATCAGAGTAGAAATACCTGATAGAAAAGAATGCCACCAGTAACAAAGAAAACAGCGGCAACTAAGAAGTCAGCAGCTGTTAAGAAAGGCTCGAAGCAGGCTTCTGCAGCGGGTTCAGGCCGAGTGGGGAGACCGCCGGCTAAGAAGACAGCAGCAAAGGCTGTGGCGAAGAAATCGACACCGGCCCCAGCAAAGAAGACTGCTGCCAAGAACGTAACGGCTAAGAAGACCGTTGCGAAAAAGGCGGTTGCCAAAAAGAGCAGCGCTAAGTAAGAACGATAGCGTTGATGAATAAGAGCCCGTCCTGGCGAGAGATCGCAGGGCGGGCTTCTTAGTTTTAGGAGGGGACAAAGATGCCGACAAGCAAGAAGACAGCAACGACGAAGAAGCCATCCAAGAAAGCCCCGAGTTCCGGGTCAGACCCGAAATCGAAAAGTATCGTGAAGAAGAAGATGGCCGAAGTAATGGATGAGTTCAAACACAAGCAGCTTAAATCGGGTAGCACCGGTGAAAAGGTAAGGAATCCAAAGCAGGCAATCGCCATTGCACTGAGTGAGGCGCGAAAGGCAGGAGCCAAGATTCCACCAGCACCAGGGAAGAAGTCTGGCGCCACTAAGCATCCGAGTAAATAAGACTGTGCTGATCTTCTCCGTTGGATACTGGGGAACGTTACCTCATGCGGGTTTGTTTCAGTCTGCTGCTGATTTGCGTTAGCTTGACGGTAAGGGCAGCGGGCGGTCCTATCAAGTTTGAAGCAGATGCCCAAGGCTATGTCGGCAGCAAGGCCTGCGCTACCTGTCACGGTGACGTTGCGGCAACCTACGGTAAGACGGCGATGGGGCGAGCGAGCGGGTATGCCTCTGAGCTGCAATTGCCTGCGGGCGCGGTGTCGGCGCCCAAAGCAGGTGCTACTTACTCGATTTCCGGGCAGGGTCATCCTCAGTTGCACTTTCGGAAGAAGATGCCGGATGGTTCGGTTGTTGAGGGCACGAAAGATCTTAACTACTACGTTGGAAGCGGTGCGCACGGGCGTGGCTTTGTGTTCGAAGAGGCTGGTCAACCATTCCAAGCACCGGTGGCTTACTACGGTGAGGCAAGAGGCTGGGATCTAGCGCCAGGCTATGAGGATGAAACAAGAATTCTGCTCGGGCGCAAGATCGAGAAGGGCTGTATCAGTTGCCATGCGAGTGGATTTATTTCCAAGCAGCCGGTGTTGTTTGCAGAAGGGGCAGTTTCCTGCGAACGATGCCATGGACCGGGAGCGGAGCATGTAGCAGCTGTTCAATCAGGCAAAGCAAATGTTTCCCTGGGCATTGTTAATCCGTCTAAGCTCGAGCCGGAAAGCCGGGACAGCGTTTGCGCACAGTGTCATCTGACTGGTCAGACGCGCGTGATGAAAGCAGGGCGCTCAGAAGCGACGTACCGGCCGGGCGAGCATCTGGCTGATCATGTTTTGCCGTTTGTGTGGGCAAGTCCAAACAAGGCAGAGTTGAAGGTGGTTGGACACTTTGAGGGCCTGTGGCAGAGCAAGTGTAAGCGTGTCAGCGGCGATAAGCTTTCCTGTCTGACTTGCCACGATCCGCATACGACCGTTGCTCCTGCTGACAGAGGCGCCTACTATCGCGACAAGTGTTTGAGCTGTCATCAAGACACGTCATGTAAGTTGCCGGTTGCGGTGCGGAAGGCGCAGGATGATTCCTGTATTGCTTGCCACATGCAGACGCGGGCATCGAGCGATGGCCAACATACTTCCTTCACGGATCATTCGATTTCACGG
>CALMAV010000492.1 GCA_937859895.1 uncultured Bryobacterales bacterium
AGCTTGGCCGCGACATTACGAACCCGCGCTAAGATGTGCGCGTCGTCGGGAAAGTGCGCTGGATCAGCAGCCTCGATTGTGTCGAACGTGCGTAGATCCATGCCGTCCGGAGCCAAGGCGACCCCATTCACTTCAATGCGGAACAGATCACTACCATCTTGAACCGCAGTTCCTTCGGTATTGACCAGTGTTCGCAGTTCGCGACGGGCAACGAAGTTGACTCCAGAGCCAAGTATCTTATTATGCTCGCGGAACTCGGCTGACCACCGGCGAACCTTTTTCGTCCAACGATCGGCGTCAAAGTCCAGAGCAGGAGGAACGATAACTGCGATTTGCGGCGGTTCAGCAGAAAAGTCCGGGTCTTGGGTCTTCTCTTGTGCAATTAACTGTTGGTCAGTCTTCAGCTGTAGTAACCGGCGTGAGGCCTGGCGGTAGACCCGATCAGTTTCAGCCCACAGGGTTCGGCGAATTTGATTAGGGTCGTCATCAAGGCTTAGGGAACTGAACGAGGTGAAACGAAACGGCAGACCTTTATACGGATGATAGTTGTCGAACGCAGGCGAACCAATGCGAATGGTAGTGTCAACGCCCCGGCCGTGATTGTCCGTATCCTGGAGCAAGGCGCCTAGAGTAGCTGAGACCGAGTGCGTCTGCTGGTCAAAAACCTCGTACGCCATGTAGTACGGAGGCGGGTCGGCTTTGGTTTTGAGAGCGGTGAACTCACGGTTCAACTCGTCTTTTAAAACGGCAACAAGCGTGTCTGAGTTTGTGGACGGAGTAGCGAGGAGACAGACGCTTCCAGCAAGCACAACGGCACTAATGGAAAGCAGAAGTTCGGCACGAGCAAAGCTAACGAACTTTGCGCGCCGCAGTTTGTAACGCAAAGTTCAGGATAACGAACTAAGACGTAGTCACTTACTTGCTGTCCTGAATGCGGCCTTTCCACTGTCCTCCTTTGCCGGTCCAGTACAGAAGCGCAGAGTGGGCTGTAGCTACTGCATAGAACAGCGCGACCGCAGGAAGCGTAAGGGTTGTCAGTCGGGGCTGCCGATAATAACGCACCATGGGTTGATAGGTAACAGTCATGGCCGCCCAGGCAAGTGCGCCCAGAATCTTTCTCTTCTTGCTTTTGCTAAGCAGTAACAACGGAGGTAAGAGGTATGTGACAAATAAGCCGAGAAGCGTAAGCGCAAGCAACACACCCGAATGCTGCAACTGATTAAAGGCAGATCGCGCAATCATGCGTTCCACCCCGGAGAAGCTGCCGTACGAACGTACGCTGACAGTATCAGGGCCCAAGCCCATCCAGATACGATGGCCACGCGACTTTACTTGCCGGGCCAGGGCGCAATCATCGATTACTTCGCCAGCGATGGATTCAATACCTCCAACTTCGTTTAACGTAGAAGCGCGAATTAACAGGCAGCCGCCCGCAGCTCCAGCGACGGAACTATCCGCGCTAGCGACGTACTCAGGCGGATAGAGCTGAAAGAAAAAGTAGACGAAAGCCGGAATCAGCAGCTTCTCAGCTAAGGTCGCGGTAGAAAGCCGAACCATCACCGAAGCCAGGCGAAACTGATTGGCATGGGCAAACCGAAGCAAGCGTTCGATACTACTGGGCGCGTGATGGATATCGGCATCGGTCAAGAGCAGGTAGTCGGGCCCAAACTGCCGCGCGGCCTCAACGCCCTGTGATACCGCCCACAATTTGCCGGTCCACCCAGGGGGCAGCGGCTTTCCCTGAATGATGGTTAATTTGTCTGAATCCCCTATCTGGTCCGCCATGGCGCGGGCTGCATTTGCAGTGCCATCCGTGC
>CALMAV010000493.1:0-2850 GCA_937859895.1 uncultured Bryobacterales bacterium
AGACTACGCCGGTCCAGTTCTGTTCGTAGGAGAAGCCGCGGCCCAGATGGTTGCGCAAACTCTTACCGACACCGTGCGTCTTCCTCGCAAGCCCGTCGCCCCGCCGGGCGGCAATGTCCCCGAAGCTCGCGTGATCGACAGCGTGTGGGCCTCGCGCGTTGGCTCTAAAGTCGTTCCCGAATGGATGAGCCTGATTGATGACCCGCTTCAGGCCCAAGCTGGCAAGCAGGAGCTCGTCGGTCATTACGAGGTTGACGATGAGGGAGTACCCGCTCAACGTGTTTCTCTCGTCGAAAAGGGTGTCTTGAAAACGTTCTTATTTAGCCGCGAACCGGTGCGCAAGTTTGCCAACTCAAATGGCCATGGTCGTCTTCCTGGCGGCTTCGGTAACGCGACGCCGGTTATTGGGAATCTTTTCGTTCAGACCACTGGTGGTATTTCTGACACTCAGTTGAAAGCGCGATTACTAGAGAAGGTGAAGGCTGCGGGCTTGTCCTACGGCATGATTGTCCGTAAGCTCGATTTTCCCTCAACCGCCAATTTTGAAGAATTGGAGTCGTTGGCCCGGCAAGCGCAGAAAAGTGGTTTCGCTCGCACCCTCAACGCGCCAATCCTTGCCTACAAAGTTTATCCGGATGGTCGCGAAGAGCTCGTGCGGGGTCTGCGGTTTCGTGAGTTCAGCGCCAAAGATCTTCGTGACATTGCTGGGGCTGGGGACGCGCCGTATGTTTTCAACTACGTTAACAACGGGTCCAGCTTCAACCTGGCTGGCGTCGGGTCTGATGCTACGACTTCGTCGGTCATCTGCCCGTCGCTGTTGTTTGACAATGTCGAATTAGCCAAGGCAGAGAATGAAGCCGGCCGTCCGCCGATTGTGCCTTCACCGACCTTGGTCGCGCAATAGCCGCCATGCGCATTCTCAGCCGCGCGATCTTCCGCGAACTTTTCACCAGCGCTGCTTTAGGAACGCTGCTCTTTGTCTTTGTTCTGTTCCTGCGCACTATTGAGCGTCTTTCCGTCCTTTTAGTCCGCGTTAACGCCCCGCCTGTTGTCATTGGAAAATTGCTGCTCTATGCGTTGCCCGCGACCCTGCCTTTTGCTCTGCCTTTAGGCGTACTGGTCGGCATCTTAGTAGGGCTCAGCCGTATGTCGGCCGACAGCGAGATTATTGCTATGCGCGCAGCCGGAGTCTCCAGCCTTTCCATCGTTCGACCCGTTCTGCTTTTTTCTTTCCTGGCCATGGTGGTTACTGCTCTGGCCTCGCTATGGCTCACGCCGCTCTCACTGCACCTGGAATCAAAAGTCGCCCGCAATTTTGCCGCTGCTCAGCTGACCGGCGAAATCGAATCCCGGATTTTCAATGAACAATTTCCCAATCTGGTTTTGTATGTCGGCGATGTCTCTACCGCAGGCACTCAGGTCACCTGGCGTCATATCTTCATGGCTGACACCACGCCTGCTGCCGAGTTGGAGCATTCAGGCAAGAATCGCGGCGACACTCCTCGCGTCATCGTTGCTGAACAAGCCATGCCCCATGCCGATGCCGCGAATAATCGCATAATCCTTGACATGCGCGGCGTTCGCACCAGCGAGCGCGACAAAGACGGCAAGGTAATCAACACCTCCGCACCCACCCAGGTCGAAGTGCTCCAAGCCCAGCGCACGGAAGACTTGCAACTGAATAAGACCGTGCAGGAATTAGACACCGGCCCACTCTACAAGCGTGTCTATCGCCGTCACGATCTGAAGCACGAAGACTACGTCGATGCAGCTATTGAACTGCACCAGCGTTTTGCTCTGCCCCTTGCCTGCGTCTTGCTAGGACTTATTGGTCTTCCGCTCGGCATCTCTTCCCGCAAAGGTGGCAAGTCGGGCGCATTCATTCTTACTGTCGTTATCGCGTTTGTTTACTATCTCAGCTTCATCACTCTAATCGGACTGGCGCGCAAGGGCAGCCTTCCGGTACCAGTTGCCGTCTGGACTCCCGACGCGGTGTTCGCAATCGTAAGTATTTTTCTGCTGACCCGGCTCGAACGGCCTGGCGATACGGATGTCTTTCGCTGGCTTGGCTCTCTCCTTACTAGGCTGTTTTCGCGGCGGTCGCGCACCCGCCTGCAAGGTCAACGATTATCTCGCCCATTTGCTTTCCGGCCGCTGTTGATCGATGGCTACATCCTCAACAGCTTCCTCTTCTATTTCTTCATTCTGCTGTTCTCTCTCGTGCTGCTGATCGAAGTATTTACTTTCTTCGAACTCCTGGGAGACATGGTGAAAAACGATATCTCCATGACTACCATGCTTGATTACCTCTGGCATCTGGCGCCCAAACTGATCTACGATCTTACGCCCATAGGCAGTCTGGTGGCGTCTCTGATCTGCTTCAGTATTCTCACCAAGTACAACGAGGTAACTGCGTTTAAAGCTGGGGGAGTTAGCGTTCACAGGCTTGCTGCGCCCGTGCTGGTCATCAGTCTTGGTCTGAGTGGCGCATTGTTTGCTTTCGACCACTTCTACATCCCGGAGTCTAACCGCATACAAGAGCGCCTGCGCGCGGAAATCAAGAAAAAGCCAGTCGCCACTTACTTGCGACCTGATCGCCAGTGGGTTTACGGTCAGGGCTCACGTATCTATAACTACGGGTTCCTCGATTCAAAGAAAGCCGAGATGACCAAGGTCAATGTTTACGAGTTCAATACGGGTGACTTTCACCTGATTCAGCAGATCTCTGCTCAACAGGCGCTCTGGAATAAGACGGCCCAGACCTGGAACTTCAAAAACGGTGTTAGCCATGAAACAGGCGCTAAGTTCGATAACTACCGGCCGTTCTACAACGGCTCAGCAGCCTTTCCG
>CALMAV010000493.1:2860-4858 GCA_937859895.1 uncultured Bryobacterales bacterium
CGCAGCTCACCGAATCTCCTTCTTGGTTTGTCAAAGAAGAAAAAGAATATAAGGAGATGAACTTCGAGGAGCTGGGTCGCTACATCCAGGAACTCAAAGCCAGCGGCGTAGAGACTATCCCGTTGCGAGTCCAATACTATAAGAAGTTCGCAAATCCGTTGTTCGCCTTCATCATGGCCGTGCTTAGTATTCCATTTGCCTTTATCGCCGGCAATAAAGGAACCATGGCAGGCATTGGTGTCAGCTTCGGCATCGCTATTGCCTACTGGAGCATCGAGACTGTCTTCGAACAGATTGGTGATTTAAATCAGCTTCCACCTGCCATAGCCGCCTGGTCCCCCGATGTAATTTTCCTACTAGTCGGCTTTTATCTAATGGCCCGCATGAAGACCTGATTCTGGCTACCGTCCCTAGCTCGCTTCGTTGAAAACATATTCGTGCTGCCCGTCGCGAATAATAAGCGCACGCTTTCCTGAGCGTTCCGCCCTGACGAACTCGAATCCGCTGCGGGTAGGGTCAATCGTAATGAATGACACAGTGCCGTCGTCATTTTTGCGAGGGGCCACGGTGCTCTTCCATTCGTTGAAATGGAAGACGATATTGGCGGCCTGTCGCTCGACCTGTCTAACACCGAGTGTCTCGTTGCTATAGCGAACTGCTAGCTTCGAAGCTTCATCGGTGGCAGCCGGCACCGCTAGACGTTGCCGCTCTTTTGCCTGCACGGCACGGTAGTTCGAAGCCGAAGCTTCAACTTGCGCTACTGCTTCGGGTTTGCCGTCAGACAGAACTTCTACTAAGCGCCGCATCAGAGGGTATAGCAGCATTCCGCCAGTATCGGAGTTGGTTAGCAACACAGCCCCGGTTCCAGAGTCGGGAGGAATCATCCAGTCGCTTTTGTAACCGAACAGACCGCCACCATGATGAATGATCGGCATGCCGATGATTGTTTGTTTCCAAACCCATTCCGTACGACTCGTCCTCACCAGTTGCGATCTGGGGTTTGCGCCGCATCAGCAAGTTTTCTTCCGAGACAAATTGTTCGCCGCTGGGCAGCTTCCGCGGGGTAGTTCCAGCAACGCGTACCGAGTCATGTCATGAGCCGATGTCCAGACGCCGCCTGCACGCCGAAAGGGAACAATGGAGAAGTTGTTGTCCATTGTTGCTAACGTCGGGTGCCCATCAACATTATCGCCATGCGGACTGGCAAAGTTGCCACGTTGTGCTCGCTCCATGTCGAAGTGGTATTAGTCATGCCAAGAGGATTAAAGATTGCTGCTGCATCGCTTCGTCATAAGCTGCACCAAGCTCGCCCGACGGTGAGGGCAAATGGGCACCAATGTATCCAGCCGCGGAAGCCAATAAGTTGCTGTATTGACAAACCTCGCCGAAGCGACTGGTCGGTTGCATGGCGCTTAACAAATTGAACGTTGACGCGGGCTGATATTTCTTAAAGTTCAACAGCCACTCCATGTCTTGCCTCGGCAGACCCGTGCAAGCGCATACAAGATGTTTTACCTCGACCTGTTGAGTCACACTAGCATCACCGAGCTTAAAGGCCGGGTAGACTTGCGCCGCGGGCTGATCCCAACGAAGTTTCTGAGCATCTACCAAGCGAGCCAACAGCAATGTGGTCATTCCCTTCGTATTGGAGGCGGCCATGAATAGCGTATTAGCGTTAACAGGTGTTGCTTTTCCGAGTTCTCGTACTCCGAGCCCACCTTCATAGACGACCTTGCCGCCATCGATGAGCGCGAGCGAGGCTCCTGGAACGCCCAGCTTTTTCATTGAGGCCTCAACGAAAGCCCTCAGCACTTCGATGGGCTCTGGCGTAAGGGGAAGCGCTTTGCGCCCAACAAACGACTCTCGCAAGTAACCCTTTGGCCGCAAGCTGCCGACAATTAGGTTTACCTGGGCACCGCGCTTCTCAAAAGTCGGCTCGGTACCGTCTGCGAGAACCACCGTCCATGTGTCTTTGGCGTGCAGAGCAACAGCTACCAC
>CALMAV010000493.1:4868-9871 GCA_937859895.1 uncultured Bryobacterales bacterium
TACCACTACCGCGCGTTCATTGGAAACCGTTTCGTAGGTGAACTGTTTGCCTTCACTCCAGCCTTGGCGGTCGGGAAGTGGGACCGCAACTTTTAATGGACGCTTCATGCCGGGCCTGAAGTTTGACCAAGCGCTCGCAACCGCTGCTGGGGCGTCGGGAGCATGCACGTCAAAGATGGCGATGTGCGTGTCAGGCTCCGGCGGCTGCAGCGTTACCGAGGAAGCACCGGTGAGGATGGGTTAGCGCCTGGCCCGGTTGCACTTGAAATGCTGGATAACCGGGCGTACAAAGGAACAGAGACAGCAAGGCGAGCAGGTAGGTGCTGCGGATCATCGGGCAAGTATATCTCTCATCATGGTGAACCGGCAGCTCCGCCCCAGCCGCTTATTGCTTGCTGGACGGAGGTACTAAGCCCTTCATGCGCAGATAGGTCACCATATTTCCGTAGTGCTCAGCGGTATGAACAGTGTTGAAGTTTAGAACGGAAAGTTTTGCTGTTTGGTGACCGAATAAACTCACCATCTGTGCTGCATCGCCGTCGGTCGTGCTGTCGTAAGCCTTATCGCAATACGAGAAAGAGGTCTTCAGGGCTGCAATCAACTCAGCCTTTGTCTTCTTCGTCTTCTCTACGTCCGGAGCTTTTTCATTCCCAGGCACTACTGCCGAGCAGAACTCATATTGACCGTCAGCTACATGCGCGACAAGCTGGCCGAAGGTTCTGACCGAGGCAGCAGGCTGGTAGTTGTAATCCGCCTCTGGCATCTCTTCAGCTGACTTCAAAATGTCAGATCGTACATGCTGGTACGTTTGTTTGGCTCCACTGATTAGCAAATTAGAACTAGATTGGGCAAAGACGAGCGGCGCCAACACTGACAGTGCAACTACGGATAAAGCTTTGGGAGACATAGATATTTTCACAGCAATCTTATCAGCGCAAAGAGAACTAGCCGAGCTTTAGTCCGGCTGAATGGTATATCGCTTCCATGTACTTCATGTCACGCAGACCCTCCTGCCCACTACTTCTAGGTTCTTTGTCCATAAAGACACACTGTGCAAAGTAATCGGCTTGCGTGGCAAACTGCCCGGGATCTTTCACCGGACTTAGTTCATCGGTGGCATCCTGCCCTTTGATATTCGTTCTGAGACGAATACCCTGGTAACTGAAAGCCGGTTCCATATGTAAGGTCCCTTTAGACCCGTGCACCCGAAAAAACCCTTCCATGGGCGCTCCGTAAGTGGTGTTGCAACTGGCGACAATGCCAGACGGAAACCGCATCGTCCAGGAGAGCGTTTCCTCTACCTGATCAAAACGCCCATCTTTATCGATATTTGATGAGTATGCTTCAAACTTGACGGGCTCTTCACCGGTCAGGTATCGGCAGGCATTCAAGGAGTAGACTCCGACGTCCATAAGCGGCCCGCCGCCGGCGAGCTTTCGGTTTAGCCGCCACTCTCCGGATTTCTCAACGAAGCCGTTCGCGCTTTCAATGGCCTGCACTGATCCCAGAGCGCCACTCCGAACCAGCTCTATTGCTCGCAAATTCATCGGCTCGTACTGGCACCGATAGGCGATCATCAGCTTGCGGCCGGCAGCCTTGCAGGCACTGATCATGGATTCGCTGTCTCTGACGGACGTAGCCATTGGCTTTTCGCAGAGCACGTGTTTCCCGGCTTTAGCCGCCCGAATCGTATATTCGGCATGCATGCTGTTCGGTAACGCAATGTAAACGGCGTCAATGTCTGGATTGTCGGCAATTCGGTCGAAATCACTGTAGTCGTACAGGTTCTTGGAGTCGATACCGTAGGCCTTCCCTTGTTCTTCTGCTTTAAGACGATGACCACTCACAAGTGCTGTAATTTGGGACTGCTGAGAGATCCGACAGCCCGGCATGAAGTGTTGCAGCGAGATTCTACCTAGGCCTACAATGCAGAAGCGTAGCTTTCTGGACGCTGTAGCCGGCTGTCCCAATGTAGGAGTTTGTAAGGCAGGAAGGAAGGCGGCAAGTCCAAGAGCCTGTCCAAAGGTCCGGCGGTTTAGTTTCATTCGTTCCTCTTCTCCGAAATGCCAAACACAGTGTACCTGTCGAGGCGATCTGTCCAATTTCTACCCTGTTTCGGTTGTTTTTACGTAGCAATCAAGTAGGAAAAATAGGTATCGATTTTTGTGCCGGGGCGTCAATGATCTGTAGTAACAAAGAGGAGATATATATGGCATCGACAACAGATTCTACAATCGTTGCGGCATTCCGAAACAGCTCTGACGCGCAGGCAGCCGCGGCTGACTTGCAGACCGCTGGCATCAGCCGCTCAGATATTTTCCTGGAAAGCTCGTCCGCTTCTTCGACGGCTGGAGCTTCAACGACGGGAGCATCGATGGACGACTATGGGTCGCGCACTGCTCATCACGAAGGCGGAATCACAGGGTGGTTCAAGTCTCTATTCGGTGACGAGGAAGCAACCACGGCCACCACGGGTTACAACCAGACTATGCAGCAGGGTGGATATTTGCTGAGTGTGGATGTTACGTCCTCACAAATTGACAGTGTGGAAGCCATCTTAAATCGGCACAATCCGCTGAATATTCAATCGGATGACACCACGAGCTACGGTAGTACAACCGGTGGAACTACGGGCGGCGCGACTACGGCTGGTTTGGCTGCTGGAGCTGCCGGAGCGGCTGGCACATACGCTTCGACGAGCGGAACCCAGGCTTCCCGCCCGACGACCTCCACTCCAACGGCATCTACCACGGCTGCGCGTACCTCTGAAACTGGCTCGATTCCAGTGATTCAGGAGGATATACAGGTTGGCAAGCGTCAGGTTCTACGTGGTGGTATTCGGGTGTTCTCCCGCGTGGTAGAACGACCAGTGGAAGAATCCATCGGCCTGCGCGAGGAGCACGCGCATGTTACCCGACAGGCGGTAAACCGTCCTGCAACCGAGGCGGACTTCACAGCTGGCCGCGAGCAGACCATTGAAGTTTCCGAGTACGGTGAAGAAGCCGTGGTCGGCAAGCGTGCTCGGGTGGTTGAGGAAGTACAGGTCGGCAAGCAGGTTTCTGAGCGGACCGAAACCGTCCGTGACACCGTTCGGCATACCGAAGTAGAGGTCGAACAGGTTCCCGGCCAAACGACAACTGGAATGACTGGCACAACCGGTAGCACGGCATTTAACGATGACTACTTCCGCCAGGATTTTAAGACTCGTTTCAGCAGCACGCCAGGTGCAACTTACGACACCTATTCGCCTGCCTACAAGTATGGTTATGAGATGAGCAACGACCCGCGTTATAAGGGTAAGTCTTTCTCTGCCATTGAATCTGACCTTCGCTCCGATTATGGACGTCGTTATCCCAACAGTACGTGGGAAAAAATGAAGGATGCCATCCAATCTGGTTGGAATGGCATGACTAAGCGGTAACAAATTAGTTGGGGCAGGCAGCTTCTGCGTGCCCCTTTTCTCTCCTACCTACGCAGCATTCATTTCTTGGGCTGCACGTTTCCCGCCCTCTGTTTTCACTGTCTTGGCTTTGATTCGCTTCATCGGCTTCAACATAGCGAGTACGATCTGCTCGTACGCCAGTTCGTTACGTCCATTGCGGAACTTTTCAGCTATCGTGCGCAGCGTTCCCGCTGTAAACATTTCCAAGACCGTCGGATGAATATAATATTTCCTGCATGTTGCAGGTTTATTGCCTAGCTTGCAAGCGACATCCTTTACAACGTCAATCACTGCTGTTTTGATGGTTTTGTCGGTTGGTCCATCGGCCTCGGCAGCCCTGTCGAGAAGATAATTAGCTGCTAAGCAAGTACCGCCCCAAGTCCTAAAGTCTTTGGCGGTAAACTCTCCTCCGCTAGCCTCTCTCAGGTATTCGTTGACGTCGCCCGACTCAAGAGCATGGGGACTGCCGCTATCATCGATGTATTCAAAAAGCGAACTGCCGGGCAGGTCTCTGCAATTTCGCACAATCTTGGCCAGGCGTTTATCGTGTAGCGTAATTTCGTGGTTCTGACCGCTCTTCCCGCGAAATTTGAACTTCAAAGCTCCGCCCAGAATCTGGCAGTGTTGATTACGAAGAGTCGTTAAGCCAAACGACCCATTTTCTTCCGCGTACTCCTGATTGCCAACACGGATGAACGTAGTTTCCAGCAGCTTCACAATGGCTGCTAATACCTTGCGCTTCGGCATGCCATGGCGGCGTAGATCGCGATCTACCGTACGACGTATTCGAGGCAGCGCCCGCCCGAAAGCTTGCATTCTGTCGAATTTTACGAGATCTCTAGCTTCCCGATACGCCGGGTGGTACCGATACTGTTTGCGGCCTTTAGCATCCCAACCAACAGCCTGAATGTGCCCGTTTTTACTCGGGTTAATCCAGACCGAAGTCCAGGCCGGTGGTATAACCAACGACTGAATCCGCGCCAGCGTATCCGGATCGTCGACCTCGTTATCATGCGCATCCAGATAAACGGTTCGGTCATCCAGTCGGGTCCGGCGAATGCCGACGCCCTTGGGGATGGTGTAACGAAGGCCAGCCTGTTGGGCCGAACGCACCTCATCCGGCACTTCGGCAACAATCTTGTCGATTACTGATTTACTCGGCATATCGCGATTCGAACCCCGTAACAATCAATTACCTCATGCTGAAACAACTTACTAAGAACAATACTTTGAAGCAGAAACAGTAATGGGCTGCTCCAATGATTCGGAGAGTTGATGATTCAAGCCATTATTTTCGATATCGATGGAACTCTGTTGGACTCAGTTGATTTGCATGCAAAAGCTTGGGTAGATGCTTTTGAGCAATTCGGGCACCAGGTTTCTTATGAGAAAGTTCGCGGTGATATTGGAAAGGGCGCAGATCAGCTGATGCCAGACTTCCTGAGCCAGCAAGAGATCGAAAAGATCGGCGAGGATCTCCAGAAAGTTCGGAGCGAAATATTCAAGACCAAGTACCTAAGCCAGGTGAAGCCGTTTCCGAAAGTCCGTGAGCTGTTTGAGA
>CALMAV010000493.1:9881-10130 GCA_937859895.1 uncultured Bryobacterales bacterium
CCAGCGATTGCCTCCTCGGCCAGCGGGGAACAGCTGGAGAAGTTTAAGAAGATTGCTGGGATTGATGATCTTATCCAAGCTGAAAGTTCGTCGGAAGATGCTAAAAGGTCGAAGCCGCATCCGGACATCTTCCAAGCAGCAATGAAGCGTCTCGAACCAATTGATTCATCAGAGATGATCGCAGTTGGCGGTACACCTTATGACGCACAGGCGGCCGGCAAAGCGGGTCTGCGAACAGTGGGTGTCCTA
>CALMAV010000494.1 GCA_937859895.1 uncultured Bryobacterales bacterium
GTGGCAAGATGGAACCAGTATGGATGCCTTACCGATTCCCGCTTACGACGTTGTCCAACTCAATGAGATAGCTCCGGGCGTGACCGGCATACGCACCTTGTTCGTCAACGTCTTTGCCATTCAAGCCTCTCCTGGAACTCCTAACAGCCGATGGACGTTGATCGACTCCGGGATTCCGATGTCACACGGCAAGATTAAGCGATGGATCGAGTCACAATTCGGAGACGGCGCTAAGCCGGCCGCGATCATCCTGACGCACGGGCACTTTGACCATATTGGGGCTATCCAGGCGCTTTTGGAAGACTGGGACGTTCCGGTTTACGCGCACCCGGACGAGTTGCGTTATTTGACTGGGAACGATAAGTATCCGCCGCCCGACCCAGGTGTAGGCGGAGGCTTGATGGCTTTGATGTCGCCGCTATATCCGCGCGGGTCAGCTGATATTAGCGGTCATGTACACTCGCTGCCGGCCGATGGTTCCGTTCCAACGCTTCCCGGCTGGAAGTGGTTTCATACCCCAGGCCATGCGCCTGGACACATATCGCTCTTTCGTGAGGCGGATCGCGTGCTGGTTGTAGGCGATGCTTTCTGCACTACTAAGCAGGAATCGTTCATGTCTGTCGCCCAGCAAAAGCCTGAGCTGACTGGCCCACCTGCTTATTACACACCGGATTGGAATGCGGCCCGAACCTCAGTCGAGCTGCTGGCGCAACTGGCTCCTACCACCGTGGCACCCAGCCACGGGATGCCGATGCGAGGATCCGACGTTCCGCAACAGCTGCAGCAGTTGGCAGCCGAGTTCGACCGAATCGCGGTTCCCGAACATGGCAAGTACGTCAATCCTAAACTCTAAAGAACATCTCCCGGGATAAGAGCACTACCGGCATATCTGAGGAGAGAGCGCCATTAACTTGGGCACTTCTCCGATATGCCGACTGACGATCTATGGGGACTGCTTTTCGACGAGTACTTGCCCTTTCGTCTCCACTCTGATCACCGGAATGGAGTATCGGTCGCTAAACTGGCCGCAACCCTAGGACTCTCGCCTACGTTCATAGCGGAACGGATCGAAGCGGCCCAGGTGTGTATCGAGCAGCAGGGCCGCATCCGCATGCCTTGGATTCCATCTGACTTTCATTCGGATGTGCGTCAGTAGCGCGTCCTCAATGCGCCCACACGTCTATTTCCTTCACGTCGCGGCTAACAATTTAAGCCCAGAGCTTCGATTCACAGGTTCTCCATCGCGTACGAGTAGCAAAACGGCTGATACACCATCAGCACTGTGGAAGTGTCGGCTACCCTCCAGTTTGCCTTCCTCGACGGTATGCTGGTGGCTGCGCGAATAGGGAGAACGCCATGAAAATCGTTCCTGTCATCAAGTCTGCTGACTTGGAACGCTCCCTGCGTTTCTATACGCAAGTGCTCGATTTCGAATGGATGTGGCCCTGCAATGCAGATGGCGAGAAAGCTAATGGAGTTGCACATCTGGTTAAGGACGGGGCCGAGTTGCAGCTTTCGCGCCGTGCAGGGGACGGCGTCTTCGGTTTACTCAATCGCATTTTTGTGGATGACGTTGAGGAGCGTTACGCGACCTTTCGCGCGCGAGGTCTAGACACCACGCAGCGGCCTGACTCGCCGATTCATACCGCGCCCGTTGATCAAACCTGTTGATCAAACCTGGGGTTTGCGCGAATTTGCGGTTACCGATCCAGACGGTAACGGTCTGTGCTTCTGCATGGTGATTGAATGAGTTTCTTCAAAGCATGAGCAGTCGTTAGCATTCATGTTCGAAGTCGAGCAGTCTTCAGAATGTCGGTGGGGAGCGCCAGTTTATTCTCGACCAGCGAAAGCCCTGGTACCGGAATTCGGTCCTTCAGTCGAGGCTAACGGCTTCAAGATATCGCCGAGCAGATCCTTGGTTCCTTTGCTTCGCACCAGGTGGGGATACCTAAGTCCGTCGTGATAGTCAATCTTCACCGTCTTGTAGAAGCCGGTGTTCTCGGTGATGAGTTCGATAGAGTTGTTCTTGCTTTCGCCCATTGCGGTCCGCAGCAATTCATCTGTGTAGCTCCTGCCATTGATCGCGATCAGCTTCATGCCTGGGCCTAAACCTGCCTTGTAGGCAGGCGAGTCGATCAGAACGTCAGTAATGGCTTCGGAACTAATACGCAGGCCGAGTGAAAACCAGGCATTCTGCCCGTGGCGAGAGCTATCTTCGGCCCGTATGAAGTCGTTCGGTTCGGCGTTGTACTCCAAACGATAGCCGCCTTCGGTGATGCCGCCGAGCGGCGCGTGGGGTGTCGTGGCCGAAATGCGTTCGCCCAAAAACTGATTCCAGGAATGAGGCTGAACAGCGTTCAAGGCCTCGACTATATCCGACAACCGGTATGGCACAACACGCGCAGGGGTGTCGCCACCGATTCCAAAAAACCTCCGGCAGAAATCGTCCAGTGACTTGCGCCCGGCGGAGAGCCGGCGAATGGTAGTATCCACCTCCAACCAGATCAACTCTCCTTCCCCGTAGTAGTCAACCGAACGGCGCCAATTGTCCCAGCTTTCAGGAGTGTCGTAAAGAATCTGTGCACTCACGGCTGTATCGGAGAGGTCTCGCCAGGTGCGGCCCGGACGCGCGTCAAGTGTCGCAGCGGAATCTGCTAGATAGGCCTTATACTGCGCCGGCGTCCAGAGTCCGGAACGAGCGGCCAGCACATCACCCAAGTACTGAGTCAGCCCCTCATAAACCCAGAGCAACTCGCCGCGCATGGGCGTGCTGTAGTTCCCTGTAGCCAGCCCGGCAGGTCGCCGATACTTACCATTCCACGAATGCGTAAATTCATGCGGAAGTAGTTCTGCGGCCTGCAAACGCAGGTCGTCGTCCAGGTAAGTGCGGGCATCGACGCGATCGTCGCTGGATGCGTGGTGCTCGAGGCCGAAGTGAGCAACGTGATCGCTTAGCGTGAGAAGAAAGTGATAGCTCCCGTAGTGGTGAGAAGCAAAGAGCCGGCCGGCCTCGCGGATCAAGTTGTTGAAGCTAGTTAAATCCTCACTGTTGATACTCAAGTCTTCGGGTCCATCGGCAGCGATGTCGAGGTAGTGACGAGGCGTGATCTCCGGCGCGAGCGGAATTTCTTTGAAGAACCGGCCGGCTAAAACAGGCGAATCAATCAGAGTCGCCATTGCGACAGGTTCGAAACGCGTGGTGTTGCCGTCGATGCTCGAAGTCGTCAGGGCAGAACCGAGACGCCAATCGAGCGGTAGCTTGACCGATGGCTGAATCTGTAGGGACGCTGGGTCCGCGCCCTCTGGATAGAGCAGTAGCGTGTTCCAGCTGAGCACGCAGAGATTGGCGGCAGTAGATGCCCCTGCAGAAAAGCCAGTCGTGGTAGGGGTAGCAAGGAAATCAACGTGCACGTCGAGCCGGGAAGTCGCTGGTGGAACCTCAAGGTGGAACGCGTACATGTTGACTTCGTCACGACGCCAGGGGAGCTTACGGTCGCCAGCCTGAAAGGTGATCCCGGCAAGATTCTCGACCGGACCCGAAGGGCTATGTTCGCCGGGTATCCACTTCGGATAAAGCAAAGTGAGCGGACCGGGCTTCACCGCAATACTTAACCGGGCGTGGAGCAGACGTCGGGACGTATTAGTTAAATCGACTGCAATCTCAAGGGGGTCGCTTTGCGCAGTCGGTAGATGAGCTGCGCCACACAACGCAAGAAGGAACAACGGGAGCTTTACCAAAATGTGTCTACATAATTGAGCAATGCTCGCCACGCCTCCGCCTTCGGTAACAAGCCTGATTGAGTACGGCCTATACGTGGCTGACGTGGAGCGGGCGGCAAAGTGGTACCAGTCGTTATTCGACTTCCCCGTCTTGCTGGCGGAAGGCGACAGGCTGAAGGCATTGCAGGCGGGCGAACAGGTCGTGCTGCTGCTCTTCAAAGCCGGTGCCTCCCTCGGCGGCGTGCCCATGCCGACCGGATTCATCCCGCCTCATGATGGGAGCGGTCCCCACCACATCGCCTTCGCTATGACGAAGGGCTCGGAGGAGCACTGGGAGCGGCATCTGCAGGCGCACGACGTTACAATCGCTAGCACCGTCGAGTGGCCCGAAGGTGGCACAAGTTTCTATTTTCGCGACCCGGACGGGCACTTGTTGGAGCTGATCACACCAAGGCAGTGGAAGTTTCAGCCATGGCCGCAGTCTTAGGATTCACTCACACAGCCTGAGACTAACTTTGACCTTGTTCAAATAAAGCTTGAGAGTAAGCTTTGCGCAGGCAAGATTGAAAATACAAGGGCCAAACTGCCCAACATCAGCGCCAACTCATTTGATTAGGCAGTTTCCAGAATTTAATGCAGCCTGGTCTAGGTGATATTGCATTACTGCGATTGACTTGCCGCGCGGATAATACTCGATGGCTTTAGGGCCATCACTCGTCTGGACCGTAACGATGGCTGCTGTTTCGGGCTGGTTGTTGTAAACCGAGAGTCTTCCTGATAACCGCTGCCCATTGCGGAGACCGGCTTGGAAAGCCGGTCCATCCGGCTCGACCCCGGTAATGCTGCCAGCGGCCGTCGAACTGCCAAGATCAAAGCCCAGATCAAACTTTGACACCTGATCCATCGAGCCGTGTGCACAGGGTCCAAGAACGTCCTCGCGAAGAGAGGCCGGGGAATCCGGTTGAATCACGCGTACGAGTTCGGTACGCGAAGCTGGTGAGAGGTAGCGTGCAGCCGCTTCAATAATCCTGGTTTCCGTCAAGGGCTGGCTGGCCTCATTCACCATGTCATGCATGACCGTATCCAAGGACCTCTTGCCCCCGGAATCGTTGCGAATTTGCCAGTCCAGCCATAACGCAATGATGCGGCCGCGAACGTAAGCACTGCGCGAGCCGGGGAAAAGCCGAAGGTCTCGATTCACACTTTCGAGATAAGCTGGCAACTGGATAAAGCTCGCCCGCAAGGCCAGAAGATAACCGTAGTAGCTAACGAATCCCTCGCGAAACCACTCGATCGCCTTCCAATTTTCAGCCGTGGACGAAGGCCCCATGCGTCGCGGGTCCCATATGTGAAATGTCTCATGGATCAGGACTTGCATCTGATCGGAGATGGAATCCTTTCGCGAGAGATAAAGCCAGAAGGCGTTCGTAAAGGCACTGCCATCACCGCTACCCGAATCGTTGTCGAACTGTTTCAGCGTGACCAGGAAGTAAGGGAAATTGTGGTCGTGCCAGAAGTCGCGCACAACGCTGACCGCTTCTTGAATATCTGCGATCGCCTCTTCATCCGAAAATGTCCATCGATCGCGGATCGCTATTACGGCGGGCTGCGTGCCAATCCGAAAGTGGTGTAATCGGAACACGCCCGCGACAAACAGTGCGTGTTGGACCGCACTCCACTTACCGGAATAGGATTGGCAGCGATTATCCGAGTCGGAACTGCTGCCGAAGCTGGTCGCTAGAACCCAACCTGCTGGAAGGTTTTTCCAGTCGAAGTGAACTGTAATCGTTGCGTCAGCGGGAAGTTTCGGGTGAACAAGAGCGTTATCGCCAGTTAGTTCCAGATAGTCTGGCATCAACGTGCCGTGGAGTTCTGCGGGATGGCGAAATCGTCCAGTCAAATCCTTCACCACGTCATACACGAGCGAAAGTTCCTGATCTAGAGGATGTCGAACGATCTTGCTGCCAACCGAACTCGTATCGGAAATGACGGTGTCTGCCGAGAGAGCGCGGAGATTGTGCACGCCATGGAGTGTCTCGCCCGCCCACTCGGTGGGTATTTCGAGTTCCTCTACTGCTTGACCACTTCGGAACTTCAATCTGACATGCAATACCGTGCCAGTGGATGTGAGCGTTGCACCAAAGGTATAGTTCAACGTTGGACCTATACCGTCTGCCGGGAACCGGCATTGAGCTAAGGTCGGCATCGTCACGATCGCGAAACAGAGGGCGAGCTTGATGTATACGTGATATGCCATTCAGCTACGTTCGTAGTTCAACGATAAAGGTCCAGCCCTAGTCCTATGGCGGTCATTTTACAGCGTCGCTCCAGGGCGAGATCGGTGGCGTACCCGAGGAAGCCGCTGCCGATTGCGCACGATCAATGGGCTAAGCGGAATTGACCGGAGTTTTTCAACAGCATCAAGCGTTTGCGCAATGATCATTCACTCGTTACTGATGGACCGGGTAGATCCTTGGACAGTTTCTATCTTTGTGCCGCGAGCCGAATCGCCGGAGGGGCCAGCCGTGCCGGACCTACATGGCCGTGTACCCGCCGTCCGCCATGACCAGCGCGCCAGTAACAAAGCTGGAACGCGGCGAAGCAAGCCAGGCCACGGTTTGCGCGATCTCCTCTGGCTGGCCGACGCGACCGAGCGCATGCATATGACCGTAGCTGGCGAGTGTCGCGCGGCTATCCTCGACCATGCCACTGAGGATGTCGGTTTCGATCACGCCCGCACCAATCGCATTAGCACGGATGCCCTGTTCTCCATACTCCAGGGCGATCACCTGGGTCAGCTGCGCGATTGCACCTTTGGAGGCCGCGTATGCGGCTGTCATCTTCATTCCCACAATGCTTACGATCGAGGCTACGTTCACAATCGAACCCCCGCCAGCCGGAAGCATTGCTTGGACCGCTTCGCGGGCGTGGAGGAAATATCCGCGCGCGTTGATCGCCATAATGCTGTCCCAGTCCGCAACACTCGTCTCAAGCAGGGGCTTGTTCAATGTTTTGCCGGCATTGTTCACCAGAATATCCAGCTTCCCGAAGCTTTCCAGCGTGAGCTGGACGATGCGTACCGCGGTCGCCTCTTCAGCGGCGTCGCCCACCAGTGCAACGACCTTACCCGCCTGGGCAAATTCGTTGACGGCTGGGTTGATGTCCTCGACGACCACCTGCACGCCATGGGCCACCAACAGCTTCACGGTACTGCGGCCGATGCCGCCCGCCGCGCCCGTAACAATTGCCACTTTGCCGGAAAGTCCCAGTGTCAGATCCTGCATGCCATCTCCTGTTGTATCGTCGGCTAGAAGGTTGGGTAATCCGTACTCGTGCTTAGCTGATGCCAGGCCTCCAGCTCGGCTGAGAGCGTCGCAAGCTTCTCCCGTGTACGGCGCAGTGCGTCCGATCCAAGCACCAAGTGCAACGGCGGCCGTTCCGCGTCGACGGCGGCCAGGATCGCTCTGGCGCCGCGCTCCGGATCGCCAGCCTGTCTGCCAGCAATGGTTGCCAGGTAATCTACGTTCTTGCCGGCGGTCTGGTCATAATCTCCAATCCGGTCTTCGCTGCGGCGAATCGAATCAGACGAGAGAAACTCCGTGCGGAAGGCACCCGGTTCAACCAGAGTGATCCTGATGCCGAGCGGTGCGACCTCCTGCGCCAGCGCCTCCGACACACCCTCCAAGGCGAACTTTGCCGCGGCATACAGGCCCGAGCCAGCCATCGGAGCCAGGCCCGCGATGGAGGAGACATTCACGATGTGTCCGCTACGCTGCTGGCGCAGGAAGGGCAGCACCGCAGTCATGACGGCGAGGGGACCCTGGAAGTTCACGGCAAAGGCGTGTGCCGTCTCTTCTGCCGAGGCTTCTTCGACCGCGCCTAGCAGTCCATAGCCCGCGTTGTTGAGAACTACATCCAGGCGGTCGTGAAGGGCGTAAGCATCGGCTACCGTCTTGCGAATGGCCTCAGTGTCTGTCAACTCCAAAGGCATCAATGTGAGCCCCGGCTCGTCTTGTGTCCAATCGGCCTTGCCCGTGCGCGTTGTACCGATAACCGCATCGCCGGCCGCGAGCACAACCTGCGCCAGCGCCTTGCCCAGTCCCCGCGAGATGCCCGTAATAAACCAAACCCGTTGCCGTTTGTTCATGCTTAACCCTCTCCACCAAAATAGGCGAACGGGAGTGTTATGGGAATGAGCTGCTTTCTTCACGCATTCCTAAGCGCAGAAGACATAATAGAAAGGAACAGAGATGCGCGGAAGCGAGTTGGTAGAGTTTAAGGCCTTTGCCGCCGTCGCGGAACACGGCAGCTTCGTTCGAGCTTCCGAACACCTGGGCCTCACGGCATCCGCCATGAGCCAGACCATCCGCACTCTGGAGTGCCGCCTCGGCGTACGACTACTTCACCGCACCACGCGCAGCGTTTCGCTGACCGACGCTGGTAGACAGGTGCTGACGCGAGTGCAACCGGCCTTGCAGGAGCTAGACGCCGCGACAAGAGAGATCGAGGATCTCAAGCAGCGGCCGTCAGGAACACTTCGTATCGTCACTCCACGTATAGCCTTTGTCGATCACCTGCAGCCGGTCCTCGACGGCTTTCACCAAGCGTGCCCAGAGGTTACGCTGGACATTACGATCAGCGATGCCATCACAGACATCGTTGCGCACGGTTATGATCTCGGTATCCGGTTGGGCGAACTGCTGGAAGAGGAGGTCGTGGCCGTGCGGCTCAGCGGCCCGCTCCGTCAGCTTGCCGTCGCCTCGCCCGCATACCTGGCCGCGCACGGCACTCCAACCCACCCGGAGGATCTACACCGCCACAGCTGCATCAACTGGCGTCAGGACGCCTCGCCTACGCTGTATCACTGGGAGTTCGAGAAGGATGGCCAGCAGCTGACCGTAGCGGTAAAGGGCACGCTGACCTTGAACGACCGCGAACTTGCCGTCGCTGCCGCCGTGCAGGGTCTGGGGATTGCGTTCTGGGCGGAGCATCGCGTGCGACCGTTTCTCGCTTCAGGCAAACTCGTAGCCCTGCTTGAGCACTGGTCTCTACCCTTCCCGGGATTTTTCGCTTACTACCGCAAACAGCGCTTCATGCCACTATCACTGAAAGTGCTGCTCGACATCCTGAGAGGAAGCAGGAGACGAGCCAGGGCGACTCCCTAGTAGGCTTCCCTTCTCAGCCGCTTAGCGTACGTTTTTGGACGTTTGGTGTAGTGACCCAAACGTGGGAGTTACGTCGTCGCTTGCGTGGTGCGCCTTACCGGTTAGCTTGGCCGTCAAGGCTTGATGGGATCAGTTCCCAGATGTCTGCCTCATTCGCGCGGGGCATTCGTTGCCTAGCGACGCAAGATTGTCCTGTTGCTGGTCCAGCTTTGTTCAAGCCAGCGCCAGGGCGTCGGAGCCCAAGACCAGCCTCAGAGGAGGATTCGCCAACCTAGCGATCTCCAAGATAGTCTCCGCGCAGCGGTCTGGATTGCCAATCTCAGTGCCGTGGGAAATTGCCAGGCCTTCGTACGTGCGTCGGAGATTGTCATAGGCTGGCAAAGGATTGATGGTCTTGGACAGCGATGTGCCTGT
>CALMAV010000495.1:0-3175 GCA_937859895.1 uncultured Bryobacterales bacterium
AGTCCACCATGTTCAACTCGGCCGCGAGATCCGTTTCAGCGAACCGACCGCTCACTCCAACCCCAGCATTGATGGCAATCGCGTCAACGGACTGCCCAGCCGATTGGATAGCGGACTGTAGTTTATGAACGCCTTCGTGAGCCGCCAAGTCCACCTGCAGCGTCTGAACCTTTGCTCCAAGAGCTTCCAGATCCTGAGCCGCAGTGTTGATCTCGGCGTCTTCCGCAGCAATTAGAAGATCGAAATTGTTTAGTGCGAACTGCTTTGCTAATTCATAACCGATGCCGCTGGAGGCACCCGTAACGACTGCAAATTGTTTACCAGAAGTAGTTGCCATATGTCTCTCTGTGCGTATGACGTCAAAGGCGGGGATTTAAGGCGTGGTAAATTTGCGAGCTAAAAGGAAGGAACGGCAAAGGCGCGATTACCGATACGGCAATCGCGCCTTAAGAAGTAGGAGTGGAATCTAACTGCCTGCGTTTTGCGACATATGCGACATAACCATCGCTAGTGCGCCGGCGCCTAAGGCCTTGACCACGGTCGGATGTTCTGCGTAGAACTGGCCAGCCGTATCAACGATGGAAGGATTGTTCTGCTGTGCATGCTGTGCCAAGCTCTCTACAGCTTGTGGTGACACCTGCTGGGCCTGCGCCGGGGTTAGTTGACTCGGCACGCTGCCGCCAAACAAGTTTCCAAGAATGCCACCGGCAGCAATTGGTCCAGCTGCCTGCATTAAGTGACCAAGAATACCAGCCTGCTGCTGGCCATTGGAGTTGCTGAACAGATTACCTATGGTTTGGGGGAAAGACGATCCCTGACCAGAGCCAAATGCTCCGGCAAGGCCACTGGCCAGGTGTGACGGATCTGCGTTCCGAGACACATGATCGAAGTCGTTTTCTACATTGCTCGTGTTACCACCCGCGCCCCCGGCGTACTGCGAAAGCATTCCCATCAAATTACTAAGTGACATATATGTATCTCTGCTCAGGAGATGCGGACCTAAAGGAAACTGCTTCGATTTTCATAAGTATCGGGTGGAGATCCAGTGGTAATACTGGGCGACCAAGATAGGGCCGATCACTCCGGTGGCGCTTGCGTGGTTATTGCACTCCGGGATCTACGCCCTCCAAGCACGAGACAGACGCCGCCCAGAGCGAGGCAAAACACAGTGTTAGGCAGCGAGGTGCCCGAATGGAGTTGAAATCTGCCTGGAAAGAATATGTCACGGAGGACAGATGAAAAACAAAGGCCAGCAGCAACATAATTGGCGGAATGGTGACGCATCATGTATCGGCTCCTTTGTCCACTAATTCTAACGCTGTTCCGTAACTTGTAAAACTTTGTTCAATCCTGTTCCGGGAATAGTCTGCATCGCACCACGGGGCCACTGGACCTCGATCCGGTCCACCGCGCCGCACGCTCCCAACCCGAAATGAACTCGCGAGTCATTGCGGGACAGATACGAACCGCCATTCCTGACACGTACCTGCTGCGTCTTGCCACAATACGAGATCTGTACGGTTGCCCCAATGGCATCGCGATTTGTATGGGTACCGCTCAACCGCAGTCCAAGCCATGAACCGGGTGGGTCTGTCGTATTGCGCAAGAGCAGAGGCTCTCCATCTACTGGCAGGACGATCAGGTCTAGACGCCCATCATTGTCATAATCGCCAACGGCTGCTCCTCGATAGGAACTGTCCGGCACCGGAGGATACTGGAGCTGTTTGACGAACTTACGTCCCTGACTTGCCAGAATGACCACCGGCTGCCAATAGTCTGCGCGCCTGGGATACACATGGCCATTAGCCAGCCACAGTTCCTGCCGCTCATCATTCGCAAAATCAGCAAACCCGCAAGCCCATCCAAGCAGCGGACGCGTAATGCCGTCGAGCCCTGATTCCGCCGACACCTCTTCAAAGAGCCCAGCTTTTCCCTTCGCAAAATAGGCAAATCGATCTTCCGAAAACGTTGTGGTCAGTAGCGTCGAGTTGCCACGAGCGTCAGGATTACCTACTGCAATCCCCATGTTGGCCTGGACATTGCCATCAGCGTTGTAGGCAACACCCTGCTCCATAGCCGCTTCTTTGAACGTGCCGTGTCCCGTGTTCAAGAAGAGAAAGTTAGCGTCTGAATCGTTTGCTACAAACAAGTCAGGCCATCCATCGTTATTGAAGTCGTCGCACAGTACCGAAAAGCTATGCGCCGACCGTACATTAGCCAAACCCGCCGCCTCAGTCGCTTCGGCAAAGGTCCCGTCTCCGCGATTGCGATAGAAGATTCCACGCTGGCCTTTCAGTCCGATCGGACCACAAAAACCTTCGATTCCTCGGTACTTACAGTGCGGCGCTGGATCATCCCAGGATTGCGCTTTCAGATCGACATAGCCCGCTACATACAGGTCCAGAAAACCGTCACCATCGAAGTCAGCAAAGCCGCTTCCGGTATGCCAGGCCACATCTCGGCTGAGACCGGCCGCCTGCCCTACTTCAGAGAACGTCCCATCCTTGTTGTTCCGGTACAGCAGGTCAACGCCTATGTTCGTGATCAGAATGTCAACAAATCCGTCGTTGTTATAGTCGGCTGCGTTCACGCCCGTGCCCCAGTACAGGTCAGTAAGCCCGGCGTTGTCGGTTACCTCCTTAAACTTGCCAGCGCCCAAGTTGTGAAACAGGTATAACGAATGGGGCGCCGGTGGAAGTGCTTCGTGCGCAATCATCCGGCGAAGTCGCGGCATATCGCCACCGTTCACAATCAGCAGATCCTGCAATCCGTCATTGTCGAAGTCCAACCAGGCTACGCCGGTACCGTTCGCCTCCGGAATCCAGTCTTTCTGCATGCTGCCGCAGTGCAACTCCGCGCGGATGCCACTGGTAGATGCGGGAACGCTTTCAAAGCGAATGGACGAGTATGGCTCGACGGCTAACACTGTCAGCGACAGAAGGAGGCAAGCCGCAATGGAAGCTTTGTACATCAGAAGAGGAAGGCCAAAAGTCGATTATGATGGTACACGGCACGCGAGGAAGTATGAAAGGTCTCGGTTTATTTAGAGCAGCAGCAGCGGTTTTGCTGATAATCGCTGCTGGTAGAGTCGCAAACGCTCAGGATCGAACGGAAGCCTTGTATCAGGGGGCAAAAGAAGCCCAGAGCCGTGGCGATCTGAGCAGTGCCGAAAGCA
>CALMAV010000495.1:3185-5223 GCA_937859895.1 uncultured Bryobacterales bacterium
GTATAACAATCTAGGCGCGCTGTACTTTCAGGATCACAAATACGATAAAGCAGTCGCTGTTCTCACGAAGGGCCTCCAGCGGGATCCTTCGATGCTCTCTGCTTCCGCTCTGCTGGGAATTTCCTTTTATGAATTAGGCAATTTCGACCGGGCGCACGCCACCCTCCAGCGAGTGCTTAAAGCCAATCCTTCTGACATTAACGTTCGGCTTTACCTGGCTAAAACGCTGATCAAGCAGAACAGCTTCGACGATGCTGCCGGCAACTTGCAAGCACTGGCCAAGGCCGACAGCCGCAATCAGGAAGTTTGGTATTTGCTGGCAAAAGTGCACATGTCTCTCTCCGAGCAGGCGCTTGCGCGTATGAACGCGGTCGACCCCGACTCGGTGCTTTCGCATCAATTATCTGCAGAGGTGATGGAAAGCATGAATAACTATGAGGGCGCCGTTGCAGAACTGAAAAAAGCAGTGGCGCTGGAGCCGAACAGGCTGGAATCACATTATAAGCTAGGCGACGCCCTCTATACGACTTCGCAGTGGGATGGAGCCGTCCAGGAGTTTCGAGCCGAGCTGTCACTCAATCCTGGTAACTGCCTGGCAAAAGCCAAGCTGGGTGGCGTGCTGCTGCAAACCGAATCGGACGGAACTGAATCTTTGAAGCTGCTGAATGATGCGCTTGCTGCGTGCCCAAACTTGCCGGTGGCGCCCTTGGATCGGGCCCGTGCGCTGATCAAACTGAATCAGCCGGACGCGGCCATGACCGACTTGAACACTGCGCTGAAAACCACGCCGGAAGACCCCAGCGTTCACTTTCTTTTGGCCAAAGCGTATCGCCAACAGGGCAATGGAGTCAAAGCGAATGCTGAAATGGAAGTGTTCCGTCGATTGGATGAAGCTGCACGAGCTTCCACAGCCGAGCACGCGGCTGAAGTGATCAACAGCAGAGGCAGTGGGCACTAGCACTACTTTTCTCTTGCAGCCGACCCGCTTAGCGTTGTAAATTGACTCGACTCTGCTTTAGCTTTGTCCTCAAGGCCTAGCCGCCGATAGAGCTGCGCGAGTACGTAGTGAGTAGCGGCCTCAGTCGGAGCGAGGGAAACGGCTTTCTCCAGTTCCCCTTTCGCTTCGTTCAGCCGATTCAGATGCGTGTACGCCTTTCCCAACGAACGATGAGTGCGAGGATCCGAAGGTGCCAGACCCGCAGCAGCCTCCAGATAGGGCAACGCTTCGGCAACATGATCTTCAGCGAGTAGCAGGTTTCCCAAATCAAGTGACGGGCCTGCATCTTTGTCAGCGGAAGTCTCCTGCCACCCAAGCGCCTGCCGATAAGCGGCTTTTGCCTCGGCGGTCTGGCCCATGCCTTCCAGCGAGAGCCCGAGATTATCTTCTGTTTTCACGTTATGCAGGTCGTGCGCTAATACTTCGCGAAAAGCAGTGGCAGCCTCATCAAAGCGATTCTCGTTGTAGAGAGTGCGGCCCAGGTAGTAATGAGCTTGCAAATCGTTTGGGTCCAGCTTCAAGGAGTAGCGAAGCCAGTGCTCGGCATCTGGGTAGTCCCGCAGCAGCACATAATCGCAAGCCACAATCTTTAGATCGACGGCAGAGGGCGTCCGATATCGAGCCGCCGCCGTGTACTCAGCCAGCGACCCTTTTGGATCATTCAGGCGGAACAACACGGAGCCTAGCAGCGTGTGCGCTTCGGCCGAATCTGCGTGTTGCTTTACTTCGGTTTCCAACAGTTCGCGTGCTTCTCCGAAACGGTTCTGCTGCATTAGAAGACGGGCACGAGAGACTTCATTTCCCTGCTGGCCGGCAAGGGCGATACAGGCTCCCATCAACAGTAAAATCGGGCGGCTAGGGAATCGAGTGAACCTCACTGCTTCAGAGTAAAACGTTTGTGCATCCTATGCTGAAACCTATGGTTGTGTTTGTAACGGGAGCAACATCGGGATTTGGAGAGGCCATTGCGCGACGTTTTCTAAGTGACGGCGCAAAGGTTGTTGGGACAGGGCGGCGCGCAGAGAAGTTGCAGCAACTGGG
>CALMAV010000496.1 GCA_937859895.1 uncultured Bryobacterales bacterium
TTTTATAACTGGGCTGGATCCGTAGGAGGGCCGGTTTTCATCCCGAAAGTGTATGACGGACGTAACAAGACTTTCTTCTATTTAGTAACTGAAAGTTACCGGCAGAAGTCGCCCCTGTCGGATCAATACACTCTGCCAACCGTCGCCGAGCGCAATGGCGATTTCTCGCAAAGCCCCCGAACAATCTACGATCCTCTCAGCTCTCGGGCCTGCACGGCGGCAGATAACTGCCCGGCGGGAGTTACTGTCGTTAGAACTCCTTTCGCAGGCAACCGAATTCCTCTACAGTCGATTAATCCAATTGGTCGCAATGTCCTGAATGCTTTTCCCATCCCGCAAACTGGCGTTACCGATGGGATCAACTTCAACGGAACTGACACTCTGACTGATCGGGCCGACGAATATTCAGCCAAACTCGATCAGGAGATTTTGCCGTGGTGGAAGATGAATGGTTCCTACCTGCATTACAAGAGCACTGAGCCTGGCGGCAATACCCTGGGAACGATTCTTGGTGCCAGCAGCGGATCCCCTTATCTTCTGTATCGCAAGGTGGATGCCACGCAGGTTAACAGCGTGATGACACCAAACGCCACTACAGTATTCAGCCTACGTTTTGGGTTCAATCGTTTTCCGAATGTGGTCGCTCCCGTGAACCAGGGCGTAAGTCCGGCTACGCTGGGTTTCCCGGCTAGTTACGTCAACAGCTTGCAAGCCAGTTATCTGCCCGAGTTTGACTTCAGCAGCAATAGCAATAACTTCAGCAACGTGTCACCCAGCAACACTGTCTTTTACTCGCGTAACCTGCTGGGCAGCGTCTCTAAGTTCGTCGGCAAGCACAGCCTGACATTTGGTGTTGACTATCGCGCAATTCATACCGACTTCCTGAACCTGAATAATGCTGCTGGCGACTTCGCCTTTAACGGTGTGTTTACACAGCAATTCCCCACTTATGCCAACAAAACCGGAATCGACTTTGCCGATGCGTTGCTTGGCTATCCTTCCGGTGGCAGTGTTAGTACCAGCACCAAACTCTATACCGCTATTCACTACGTTGCAGGCTACATTCAAGATGATTACCGGGTCAGCAGTAAATTGACTCTCAATCTCGGATTACGCTACGAGTTTGAGACAGGCATCTCGGAGCGGAACAATAACTACGTAGTTGGCTTTAACACGGCTGCTACCAACCCGCTTGCAAGCAGTGTTTCAGGGGTGACACCGAAGGGCGTGATCCAGTTCGCCGGCGTCAATGGAGTTGGTACGTCCTGCTGTAGCCCGTCAAAGACCAAGCTCGGGCCGCGTATCGGCGCTGCTTACGCGATGAACGATAAAACCGTTATCCGAGGCGGCTTCGGAATGTTCTACGCTCCTATTCAGTTCAGAGACGATCCCAGCTTGGCCGTAGGCTACACACAGACCACCACTTACAATCCAAGTAATAACGGCAATGCCACCCCGGCAGGTTCGCTGAGCAACCCGTTTCCGAACGGAGTAGGGCAGCCAGTAGGAAATACGCTGGGTGCGCTGACCGGACTAGGTTCCAGCTTTAATTATCTTGACCAGAATCGAACCTCGGGTCTCGTCTACCAATACTCGTTCGACATCCAACGCCAGTTACCTAAGGGTGTGATGTTTGAGATTGGGTACATCGGATCCACTTCGCGACACCTGCAGACCAGCTCAACATCCAGTGGTGCTTATGACATTAACCAGGTCCCAGATTCGTACCTTTCCCTTGGTTCAGCCCTGGGCCGTTCGGTGCCGAATCCATACTACCC
The DNA here is from genome assembly GCA_937859895.1 of uncultured Bryobacterales bacterium. Taxonomy (GTDB): domain Bacteria; phylum Acidobacteriota; class Terriglobia; order Bryobacterales; family Bryobacteraceae; genus Bog-105. The sequence continues at coordinate 1,779 of CALMAV010000496.1, forward strand.
GGCCACGGCGGGCCAAGGCCTGATTGGCAGCCCGACAGTTTCTCAGGCGCAATTACTTCGGCCCTTTTCTGAATACGGCAATATCGGGATCTTGAGCAATCCAGCTCGTGCTCAGTACAATTCAATGATTTTGAAAGCACAGAAGCGGCTGTCAGCTGGCCTTACCTTTTTGTCTAGCTTCACCTGGTCGAAGAACATGGACAACGAATTTGCCAGTGGCAACTTTTTCAGCGGCAGCTCGAGTTCGCCTCAGGATGCTTACAACTTGAATGCAGAATACAGTCTCGCTATTGCAGATACTCCTCTGCGCTGGACGAATACCGCCACTTACGAACTCCCGATTGGCAAAGGCAAGATGCTGCTCGGCAACTCGAGTAAGTGGGTTGACTTGGCCTTTGGAGGCTGGCAGGTAAACTTCACGAATATTTACCAGACCGGGTTCCCTTTGACCATCTATCAAAATACTAACTTTAACAGTATTCTGGGAACCGGCGTGCAGCGTCCCAATGCCACCGGGATCTCGCCTTCTGAGCCGGGCAGTGTTGAGGCGCGACTCGGACAATATATTAATCCAGCGGCCTTTGTCTCAGCCCCTGCATATACTTTTGGAAATGTTGCGAGAACTATTCCTAACCGGGGTCCTGGTATGAAAAACTGGGATAGTTCGCTATTTAAGAACTTCGCAGTGACAGAACGAATACGTGCCGAATTTCGAGCTGAAGCGTTAAACACGTTTAACTCTCCGCAATTCGCAAATCCGAACACGAAGGTCGGTAACAGTTCTTTCGGCGTTATCTCAAATCAGGTGAACTTCTCCCGGCTGCTGCAGTTGGGTGTACGTTTTGCTTTCTAAGTGACTTTTGGCGGAACCCAGTCCGTTTCCGTTTTGCTTTAGGCTTTTAACCACAAACATAGGAGATCAGAATGTCAGAGTTTCTGAATGCCGAACAGAAAGTAGATCTGTTGCGGCGCGGTTTTACGCGGCGAAACTTCGGTCGGGTTGCATCGGTAGTAACGGCTGGGGTTGCACTGCCTTTTTATAACGAGCATGCTTTGGCGCAGCTGTCGATGGTGCGCAACATGCCGAGCGATGCGGTTAAGATCAACGCGAACGAGAATCCACTTGGGCCTTGTCCGGAGGCCGCCGACGCCATTCAAAGCGTCGTGAAAAACGGCGGCCGTTACATGTACGAAACCACGTACGACTTGTCCGAAACGCTGGCTAATGTGGAAGGCGTGAAGTTTAGTTATAAGCCTGAAGAGAGTTACGTAGAAGCGTACGCCGGTTCCAGCGCGCCGCTTCATCAGGCAGTTCTTGCTTACACCTCTAAGGATCGGCCATTCGTCAAAGCAGATCCTGGTTATGAGGCGGGCGAACGAGCAGCCAAATTTATTGGGGCCAAGACCGTTAATGTGCCATTGCGCAAAGGCACCTGGGATCACGATGTAAAAGCTATGCTGGCAGCGGCTCCTAATGGGGGTCTCTACTACATCTGTAACCCCAACAACCCTACAGGCACACTAACTAAGCGGGAAGACATCGAGTGGCTGGTTGCCAACAAACCCAAAGACGCCATCGTTCTCGTGGATGAAGCTTACATCCATATTTCGCCGAGTGCTGTGAAGTGCACAGATATGGTGGCGGCCGATAAGGACGTTCTTGTTCTGCGGACGTTCTCCAAGCTATACGGAATGGCCGGGCTTCGGGCCGGCGCGGCTCTTGCGCGTCCGGACATCCTGGCGAAGATTCGACCTTACAGCGCAGGCGCAATGCCGATTACTGGGATGGTGGGCGCTAACGCGAGCTTGAAGGTAAAGAATCTGGTAACGGAACGTCGCAAGATTATGGGCGACAACCGCGAGGATACCTTTAATTTCCTAGCCTCGAAAAACGTCGACTTCATTCCTTCCGAGAGTAATTGCTTCATGATGAACGTGAAGCGTCCGGGTAAGGATTTCTATGCAGATATGGCCAAGCAGGGCGTATACATTGGCCGTGTCTGGCCCATCTGGCCTGAGCATGTTCGTGTTTCCATCGGCACCCGTGAGGAGATGGCGAAGTTCAAGACAGCTTTCAACAAAGCCTATAACGCGTAGTTCCTGTCTATTCTAATTGAGGCAGTGCAGAAACCTGTACTGCCTCCTTTGCTGTTCCTGCATCTTCAGACCGAGTTTGTCTCCTGGTGCTTTAAGCCTCGTGGCTGATGTTTGTCGTGATGCCGTGTGGAAATGCCGGCTTTGCGCCCTTTGCGCTGACGAGGTATATTCTGAGACTCCTCAAAATTCGATATGACTTGCGCACCTTTGTGGGCGACCTATCCGGTGGCGCAATTGCTGCCCTAATCGCAATTCCGTATGGCTTGGCTATGGCGAGCTTGATGGGATTGCCGCCGGTGCTGGGCC
>CALMAV010000497.1 GCA_937859895.1 uncultured Bryobacterales bacterium
CCATAGAGCAACTTGATGATCCACGGTGCAAACAACAATAAGACCAAAGACGCAAGCAGGAAGGGCGAAGTAAGCAACAAGCCATACTTGCGTAAGAAGAATATTGCGTCCTCTTTCGACCGGGCAGCCATGTGGCTGATGTGCGGGTAAATTGCCGTCTTGACTGGATCAACCAATGCCCGTAGAGCGACTACAAGGCGATAGGAAGCCAGGAAGTAAGCAACATCCTTGGGTCCGCCCTTCAACTGCAAAAACAGAATGCTGGTTGCAGAAGTGAGAGTAAATGAAGCCATTGACAGAAACACGGGCCATCCCTCTTTGAGAGCTCGGGCTGTTTCCTGCCAAGTCGGGGCAACCCAGCTCGACTTGAGAACAAACGGTACAGTAATAAGCCCAATCAAACCAGCAATAACGGTTGACCCGGCTTGAAAAACCAGGGCCCACCGGTACTGATAATCGTGGTGAACAAAAGCAAAGACCAATCCTAGTGACACAACTTTTGCTAGAAGATCCCGCCACACGAGATTCTCCATCTTCTGCAGACCTTGGAAAAGCCAGATTGGGAAAAGTAGGTCCCCAACTACGGCAAGATAGCCGATGCAGAGCAGATCTAGGTCTGGCCGTAGTTGGGGCGTCATGAGAACAATCGAGACCATCATGACGAACCCAAGTACAGTTAGGAACGCCTTAGCAGCATAAACTGACCAGGTAATCTGGGCAATCTTTTCGGGATCATTCGAATAAACAGCAATTCGCCTCGTCGCCGTAAGGTTGAAGCCGTACTCTACGAGAGTGATGAAGTAGAAGTTGAATGTAGTTGCAAAACCAATTAGCCCAAAGTGCTCGGTGCTGAGTACACGAGAGAGATAGGGAAGCACCAGAAGCGGCGCTGCATAAGCACTCATTTGGACAATGAAAATAGCCGCTGCATTTTTGGCCAGTCGATGGCCAAGCATGTTACGGGCTTGCGCAAATATCGGCATCAGCTCAGAATCTACTTAAGCCGCGGACTGCTCTACTTTACCGTCAATGTAAGCCCGGATCTTTTCAAAGGAAGTCAGCTCACCCAGATCATCAAAATCCATCTGGAACCCAAACTCTTCTTCAATAAGGTTCATCAACGTAATGGCTGCGACCGAATCCCAATTCGGAGTAGTCTCCTGCGTTGCTAAACGAATCTTGTCGACTGGCAGGTCCGGGAACACCGTCTCAAATATGCTTGTTAATTTGTCTTCAGTATTATTCATGTTTCACAACAACTCGGTGGTGTAACTCAGGGCACTTCGCAGCAAATTCGGCTTGACTCAATCGGCACTCTGCCGATGGCGCTTGGCCGAGCAACCCGGTTAGGAACTCGGTTATGGGCTGATTCTTGGACGTTGCGGCATAGTCGAAGCGCAGCTCGTCCACTGCGAACTCGGAAAATAACTGAGCGAGCATCTGGTGTTCTATTTGACGGGAGAAGGCCCGGCAACTCAATACCCAGGCATCAATAATCAGACCATTCGCAATGCGCTGGCCCCGTACAGCTGCAATCTTGCCGAGAGGCCCAAACTTATCCTCATACAAAACAGCCATAACAAATGAACCCGGACCTGCTAACGATTCCAGCCACTCAGCTTCAGTAAATCGCCGTCCATTCAAGTTGAACTGATTAGTCTTATTGACTAACTCCACTGTTCTTCTATCGGCAGAATGTCCGCTGAACTCCACGGTCAGAACTGCTTCTGCAGAGGCAAGGAGATCATTTGCTGATCCAGTACGCGACAGCTCCGCGAACTGCTGCCCTTGCCGAATGCTCTGGAGCCGAAAACTATCCTCTTCGGATAATCTAGGCTTTCCAAACAAATCCCGCAAGCGCTTTAAGAAAGCAAAGCCAGCCGCGTAGTCGCCCTTTGGAAACAGAATGCATTCGAGTCCTGGGTGCTGAGCCTGCACCTCGGCCAGTTCCATCGGACTGTCGTCAATGAACACGACGCTATCGGCAGAGATGTTCCATGTCTTGAGAATTCGGTTTACCGAACCTGACTTCACATCCCAGTGCACTTCCAGTGGAAACACCCGCTCTCGATCAAGAATCAGATCGGTACGCGCCAGCGCCTTTTCCACTACTTCGGGCGAATTCTTACTGGCAATTGCAACCAGCACGCCTTGTTCGGCGAACGCTCTTAACATCTGCTGGTACAGCCCATGTATCTGCGCATGACTCGCCAGATCCCAGGCGACCTCCTGGTGACCGATTTCGCCCACCAGTCCCAGCCATAAAGTGTCATCCAGGTCAGTGATCAGGCCCTTCTTCGGCTGCGGCAATTGCAACAGTTTTGCGAAGGTACTCCCCAACGCTTCGGCATGCCCCTGCGTATAAGGAAACCCGGTATTCAGATCGGACCGGAAGTCGTATCTGGAAGCGGAAGGTGATGCCGATTGCAGCCGATCGCGGTTGACCAAGGACACTGCGGGGTGAGCGACAACGCGACTGGCAAACTCAGCCACCGCTAGTTCAAGCGCTATCTCTGCTTCGCTCGCCTGCCATCCCGAGGTGTGGAACGCGGGCGGAAGGCTAAGTGTCGGCGTTGAGATGACAAGGCGCGAAGCAGAAGGAATCTCGCCAATCGCACCCTCCAGTTGCTTCAGTCTCTCCTGCACACTGCCCAAGTAGCTAGGGACTAATCGCTGCCCCCAACCGCCGGTCTGCCGATACCCAAGCCTTGGATCTAAGTCCTGCCACTCTAAAGCAAGTGCGCCCAGAGCCGTCTGTCCTTTGGCAAATCGCGCAATGGTCCCTGCCACGTCGCCAAACAACCCTGTCTCAATCGAAACTTTCCGGTCAGGATGGGCCTGCTGCAAGTAAGCTGCTAAGTAGTTTTGTAGGTGAAGCGGAGTGAACCCGCATGCCAGTACAACGGGCATTGCTTTGGCTTCAACCGGCGCCTTTGTAACAATTGCTAGAGCTTCGGCTAGCTTCATAGGCTTTGCCTCTCGTTTGTTGCCAATTTGGTTCCACCTAGTACTGCTTGGCTCGACAATACCGCTCCTCCTTGAGCCTTTACTGGCGAGGGAGTAAACACCTGACATGTTCCCGGCGCTGGTGGGGTGGCCAGATACTCGCACAACTCACGTGCCAGTATCGACGGATCAACTGCACCTTGTTTCCCCATTGGAGTATTCGTCATCTCCGTTAGCAAGCGCTCGGGTCTAACAATGAGTGAACTTACATTCGGGTATTGCAGCGGGGCCACCTTACAAAGTCCCTCGGTCGCCTGCTTTGCTGCCACATAGTGCGGCCAGTCACGTACCGGTTTTTTCACTGCTATCGAAGAGATTAGAACCGCGCATCCAGCGGACCGTTGCAGCATTGGCAGGAAGTGACAGAAAGGCCAGAGCACCAAATTGGTTGCTTTTTCGATATAACCGGCAATTCGCTCGGCACCTTCCGGCTCCAGACGAAGGGAAGGAATGGCTGGGAATGCGCAGCAAACCAAAAAATCTACGTGGCCGAATTCTCTTGCAATAGTTTGTGCGAGATCCGCCATCTCCTCTGACTTTCCGGCGTCCGCCATCCGGACCGACACACGTTCCATCCAAGCAGATCGACCAGTAGCCCAAGCCGGTTCCGACCGGGAAACCGAAATGACTCTTGCCCCTTCCGATGCTAAGGCCCGGACTAAAGCCGCCCCAAACCCTCGGCTCGCCCCTAACACTACCGCTGTTCTGCCGAAAAGAGCCTCGCCACCTAACTTATTGTTGTTTTCTGTCTCGACAGGCTCAACCTCGGATCGAAGAAACGCCGTTAGTTGACCCGAGGCCACAGCCTGCGCTGAAACAGTTAGGTCGACAGCCGTCTTCACTTGCCCGAGAGATCGATTTAGACTCGCAATCTTGGTCCTGAAACGGATCGGTTCTTGCGCCTGAGCCTCACTCTTGAAGTCGAAAGCCAGTCGGAAAAACAGCGCCTTCCGACCCGGAAGCTCCATTCCTATGTAGTAGCTGCTCCAGAGCAGCGCTTCCAGCACCGGACGTTCTACTTTTAGGCCCCACCGCTCGCAAAGCATCTTGAAAGCTGCCGGGTCGCACCGGTAGGAGCCGTTTTCCTCACCGCCAACTATTAGCTCTTGCCAGCCTAAGTTTCGTGCCTCTGCTAGCGGAAATAGACCGGACTCGCCCAACCCTGCCTCAGACTCCAAAGCTCGTCCAGGCGCAAATTGAACGGTGGTCGTCAGCAAAGGTGTAGACCCGTCGAGCAATCGTGCTGTTATACCCTCTCGTGTACTCAGCGCCTCTACTCGATAGTCAACATTCCGAAACATCGGCCTGTGAAAATCAGCTGTCAGCCGACTAATCGAAACGTCGTCTCTGCCAATGTGCGCCAGAGCCGCCAGACATCCCAGGACACCAAACACAACCGGTTCACCATAAGCTGTGCGCGAGGCATACGGCTCCGAAAGGTGCAGGGGATTCCGATCGCCCGAGGCTCGGCTAAACAGCTCTAGGTCCGCTTGGGTAAAGCGTATCTTCGAGCCACTATCCTTCCTACCGGTGACATTCCGCCCATTCTCACCCGACACAGTGATGACCTATGCCAAACTCATGGCCGAAGCTGTACGGGTCCCATTAATCAGATCCAGGACCGGTAGACCCGATTCGCTGATCTTTGCAGCAACCGCCTGGCTGGGCTTTTGAGCAACCACCACCTGGTCAGCCCACCGCAGTAGCCCATCAAGACTTGACTCCATGAGCCGTCCAATATGAGGAATCGATTCAAGGATAAACGTACGATTCGCCCCGTAGATCGTTTCAATCTGAATGTGCGGATCGAAAACGCGGACGTCTTTACCTTTCCCGATTAACTGCTCGAGCAAGGACACCACCGGGCTCTCGCGCAGATCATCCGTGTTCTCCTTAAAGGCAAGTCCTACTACGCCTAACCGCTTGGCCGGAAGATCCATAATGGTTGTAAAGCCTCTGGTTAGTTGCTGTTCATTGCTTGGCAAGACAGACTCGAGTAGCGGAAGTTGCAGATCCAATCGCCCGGCCCGGTAGACCAGCGCTCGAAGATCCTTCGGCAAACAGGAGCCACCAAAGG
>CALMAV010000498.1:0-2039 GCA_937859895.1 uncultured Bryobacterales bacterium
CCGCAGGAGTTGAAAGCGGTTGCTCAGTCCTAGTTTGTGTTGTTTGTTTCGGGTGCGGCTAGCTCCGTGAAGCTTCACCTGCCGTAGTAACCGGGCCACTTTCTTCTGGATTGTGGCCCTTTGTCGTCGTATCTGTACCGGAGTCACTAATCGAAGAGGATCGCTTGAAAACCATCAGCATCATGACGGCCTGCTATAACGAAGAAGAGAATGTAGAGGAGCTATACAATCGGGTTCGCAAGGCAATGGCGAGCGTGGGACGCTACCCTTACGAACACATCTTCATTGACAACAGTTCCGAGGATAGGACAGTGGCGGTCCTGAAGGAGATTGCTGCGCAGGATCATAACGTCAAAATCATTGTAAACTCACGCAATTTTGGCCATATTCGGTCACCGCACCATGCATTCTTGCAGACCCGTGGCGATGCGGTTATCAGCTTGGTGGCCGATCTACAAGACCCTCCGGAGATGATTCCTGAGATGATAGCGCGGTGGGAAGAGGGCTACTCGATGGTGTTGTGTCTGAAAACCACCAGCCAGGAACACAAGATGATGTTTTGGATCAGGACGCAGTACTACAAGCTGATCCAGCGTCTGTCTTCGATTCAGACGTTTGAAAATTTCACCGGCTTTGGGCTGTACGATCGCAAGGTGGTCGACGCGGTTAAGAAGTACGGAGATGCGTATCCGTACTTCCGCGGGATTATTGCTGAAATTGGATTGCCATACTACACGCTGACTTACGATCAGCCTCGGCGCGTCCGCGGAATCACCAAGAATAATTTCTATACGCTCTGGGACATGGCGATGCTGGGCATCACCAATCTTTCGAAGGTTCCTCTGCGAGCGGCAACATTCATGGGCTTCTTTATCGCGATCATTTCGCTCTTGCTTGGCCTTGGTTACCTCCTTTATAAGATCATCTTCTGGAGCGAATTCTCGGTTGGCGTTGCGCCGCTCGTAATCGGTCTTTTCTTTCTCGGTTCAGTGCAACTGGTGTCGCTCGGTATTTTGGGCGAATACATTGGCGCGATTCATACTCAGGTATTGAACCGTCCACACGTAATTGAAAAGGAACGAGTGAACTTCGAATACGGAGCGGGCGAACCAGCGGCGCCTCCGCCTCGCGTGATGGTGGAGTTTCCCACCGTCAGTTGATCAATCCCGAAAAGTAACTGCAGGGTCGTATGGAAGAGTACGAAGCATGCCATCGCACTTCTCGGCCGAAGTTGCTGGCATTGATCTTGTTGTTCTGTGGAGTCGCCTCTCAGCAATTACCGGCACTAGCTCAGATGCATGCCCACATCATGGAGACTGCGGATGAGACCGCTCCAGAGGATCTCCCGGTGCCCCAAAGGATGGGCGGCATTGGCAATGTCTCAATGCAAATTACCGCGTCGCCTGAGGCACAAGCCTGGTTCAACCAGGGGTTGAATCTGATCCATGACTTTTGGGATTACGAAGCAGCCCGTGCGTTCGAACAAAGCGTGCGTGTAGATCCGCAGTGCGCCATGTGTTACTGGGGACTCTATAAAGCGGAATCTTTTTACCACAGCACCGCCCAAGGCTATGCCGGACAGGCACTGGCAAAGGCCGTCAGTTTGAAAGAACGCGTAAGCGAACGGGAACGCCTCTACATTGAAGCGACCGCCGCGCACGAGAGTGCCATGAACAGCACTAATGGAGGTGCCGGTTTCTCACACGAGATGGAGCTGTGGCGCAAGCTTGTGCAAGCCTATCCCGAAGATTCTCAGGCTCGCATAGCGCTGGCAGGGCTTGTCGGCCAGAAAGAAGCGTTGGAGCTTCTGCAGTCCGTTATGAAGGATGACCCGACTAACTCGGCCGCCAATCACTACTACGTCCATGATCTTGAAGCGGGTGATCACCCCGAGCAGGCCCTTCACAGTGCAGAGATTCTTCCCAGCTTAGCGCCAGCTTCAGGACACATGGTCCACATGCCCGGCCACATCTTCTTTCGCATGGGTGAGTACGCCCGGGCGGAACAGGCGTTTGCGGCCTCCATGCTGGTGGACGAGC
>CALMAV010000498.1:2049-3541 GCA_937859895.1 uncultured Bryobacterales bacterium
GCTACATGCGCGAGCAGCACGTTCAGCCTGATAACAACTGGAATTACGTGCATAACTTGATGTACGCGATTGCGAACCTAATGGAGGAAGGAAATTCAAACAGGCGACTGCACTCTCTTTAAAGCTCACCGATGCGCGCGGCAAGTTGGAATCAACGCTCTATATCTACTCGGTTCGAGATTCCATTTCGCGACTTGATTGCCGTCTTCCGGTGGCCCTGCGAACAGGAGATTGGGCGCAGGTTATTGAGCTCTTGCGAACGAGCGTTCAAGTCCCGAATCGGCCGAACCTCCGTTTCCTCGCGCTTCAACTCTCCAGCTTCGCGACTGGAATGCAAGCAGTCGAAACACACGATCTCTCAAAAGCGGAAGAAGCATCAGATCGGCTCGATGCGGAGCTTTGGCGGATGTCTCAATCTTGAAGAGTTCGCAACAAGAGCCGGCACACATCCCACCTGCCGAGGGCGCGCCGAAGCTGCAGGTGAGACCAGATGCTTTGTTATCACCGATACTTAGCACTTTGTCGGTAATGTCGCTAGAGCTTCGGGCCTCGCTCCGAACAGCGCAGAAGAACACCGATGGGGCGAAAGTGCTGTTCGAGAGGGCATTTGGAGAAGAGAAGGCTCTTGGGTATCGTGAGCCTCCAATCTATATCAGGCCGGTGAGCGAGACGGAAGGAGCGGCCATGATGGCTGCCGGTAATTGGGCAGATGCGAAAGCGGCTTACCAACGAGCACTGCTTGAGCGTCCGCAGTCTGGCCTTGTGCTCTTCGGGCTCGCGATGGTCCATGAGCAGTCAGGTGATATTGAGGCGGCTGCGAAAGAGTATAAGAATTTCCTATCGGCTTGGAAGGACGCGGATTCGACCCTCCCGCAGTTGGGGCACGCGCGCACTTACCTTGCCGGACACCTGGCCGCTAATTAGTTAGTCAAGTAGCTTTAGAAGATTCAATTCCTTCTCCAGCCTGAAGCTCTAGATGTAAATTGATCGCCTTTTAATTATTTATGAGCAAGCGAGCGTTTGCTCTGCGATCATATTTTTAAGGGGAATGATGGAACCAGCTCTGGTCCCAGAGATCAAGGAGAGTGTGTCAGCACTCCCGCCGAATGCAGGCATCGATGAGACTGGTGGGGGCTCTCCGGACCGCCGATCAATCAGGCAAGTTCAGATTGTGGGCTGGCTCTTACTGGTGATCTTCGGTGCTATTCAGGTCTGGTCCGAGCGTCATCGTCTTTTCAGCGATGGCCTTTCTTATCTCGACATTGCTGCCTATTACGCAAAAGGCGATTGGCATTCGGCGCTAAATAGTTACTGGAGTCCACTTTACTCCTGGCTCATTGCCATTCTGATGGTTGTCTTTCACCCATCACCGTATTGGCATGTTGGGCTTCTTCATATCGTAAACTTTGCTGCTTATCTGGCCTCGATTGCCGGGCTAGAGGCGCTCATTGGCGACGTGGTTAACTTTCAAGGCCGGCACATAGGGTCAAAC
>CALMAV010000498.1:3551-7707 GCA_937859895.1 uncultured Bryobacterales bacterium
AAATTACCCTTCGTATTGTCAGCTACTCGGTTTTTTTGATCGCGTGCTTATCGTTGATTGGTCTGGGCTATAACTCGCCTGACCTGATCGCCATGGCCATTCAGTTTTACCTGCTGCATCTGCTGTTGCGGATAGAAGCGGACCATTCCCGCAACTCCCTCTACCTTAAGTTTGGGGTCGCACTGGGGTTGGAGTACCTATGCCGCGCTGCCTTTGCACCTTTTGCGGTTCTGTACCTTGTCTTAGCCGCCGTTGTGTTGTGGAAGCGGCGCGCCGCTATGTTACTGCCGCTTAGCGTCGCAGTTCTAGCCACCCTTATCGTAGCTGCTCCATTCGTCACGGCACTCTCCCTTTCCAAAGGTAGATTCACTCTAGGCGATGCTGGGCCTTTGAACTACGGATGGGAAATCGATGGTGCATCGCGTTGGACGCACTGGCAGGGCGAGCCAGGTGATATCGGCAAGCCGCTGCACCCAACCCACAAAGTGCTAGACAATCCGCCCGTTTACACCTTTGCCTCACCTATACCCGGTACTTACCCTCCCTGGTATGAGCCTTCCTACTGGTATCAGGGAATAAAGCCGCATCTTAAGCTACAAGAGCAAATTAAGGTATTCGTACTGAGCATTAAAGGCGTGCTTTACTTATTTTTGCGATCGCCAGTTACTATACCCGTATTAATTCTGGCGTTTGCTATGGGTTGGCGCCGGTGGCTTTCCAAGCGTGGAATACTCGCTTTCTGGTTACTGCTGATACCCACCTCTACTTACATTGTTGCGTACACCTTGGTTTACGTCGACCCTCGGTATATTGCCAGCTCACTCCTGGTTATCTGGTTGTGCTTGTTAGCCAGCGTAGTAATTACAAAGCCGGCGCTCCGAAGCAAAGCTAACCGGCTTCTACAAGAATTAAGTATCTTGTTTGCCATAGTCTTTTTGGCGTCTCGCCTGGAGGGGCCTACGCGTGCTGCCATAGGCGACTTACTGCACTTACGAGAAGCAGACTGGAACCTAAATTGGATGCTCAAAGAACAAGTGGTGAAAATGGGATTGAAGCCCACCGATCGTGTTGCCTGGATCGGGCAGTCAATTGACGCTGAGTGGGCACGACTTGCCGGCGTAAAGATTGTGGCAGAGGTGCCCATAACCTATATTCGCGATAACACGCTATTTCGCAGGATTGACTACGGGACGCGAACCCCGTTAAGAACTTTCTGGGATGCAAGCCCTGAACAAAAAGCTAAGGTATTTCAAGCGTTTCAGGACGCAGGCGCCACTGTGGTAATTGCCGAGAAGATACCCTTTGGGGCAGATCAGACTGGATGGAAACGCATTCTTGATCCGAAAACTCCTCATCTGACCGATGGAGTGGGTCAAAGCATCTTCTTTCGAAAATTGTCCTTCAAGCGCTTAGTACCTGCACCGCCCGCTAGTCATTGAGTCGGATCGCCACAGCTTACTTCGCCGGTGAGCCAATCTTAATGTCGTAAATACCACTGTCTTTGTAGGGAGTGAAATAGTCTCCAAGAATGGTTAGTTGGGCCCCGTCGTCTTGTAGTTTCTTTAACAGCCAGTCTTCCGGATCAAGTAATGTTCCGATCACCAGGAAGTGGTTGTGGCTTCGCATGAAGTCGTTATAACTCTCCACGTGGCCTCGAAATGGAAAGTAGTTTTTCTCAACGGCCAACCCTTCAAAAATGGTGGCGTGGCCGTATTTCAGTGCAGCGGCTCGGTTTGTTAAGTAGTACAAGCGCTTGTCAAATCGGCTACTCTCGTTGTGATCCATCTCAACAAACGTTACTCCGCTAGCAGTAACCATAGGAAGTCCCTCATGGAACGTATCAAAGTTGATAGGGTGCAGGACTCGCGCCCGCGCCTGCTTATCCATGTAAGGTGTAACGATGTAGTTACTAAAACTAAGGAAGATAAGTATGAGAGAAGCAATAGCCGCGGCAAAGCGGCCTGCTCCCAACTTATAGGCCACAAATAAGCCGGTTGCTATATAGACAACAACTGCACTGGTAAGGCAGTAGCGTTCCCAAAATGCGCCGTGGGTTCGCATCAGCATAATGTTGATTAAGATGGGCGGCAGGAGAAAGCCGACAAACAGACCGACGTGCGCAGTGGTAAATCCCTTCTCCTTAGATTCAACCTTCGCCGGGCTGGACATGGTGGCTAACGCCGCCAATAGCGCTGCCAGGAGTCCTGGACAGATATTGAGGAAAATCCACTTGTAGTAAAAGACGACTATTTTCTTAGGTCCGCCCTGGAACTGAAGTGGAAAGGCCTCCGCCTGAAATCGATTCATCAATGGGATGTACGAAGCGACCAGAGTAAGTGGCAGCAGCATGCATGCCCAAACCGCCCAGTCGGCCCGGCGAGTCTTATACCAGCGGACCATTTCGGCCAGGATGAAAGGGCCAATGGAGAAAATGGCAAATACATGACTCAACATCATGCCGACATTGCCGATAACTATGCCGGCAAGAGCGAGATTGCGGTGCGAGGTGGACCGGATAGCGGCATCCCAAGAAATCAAGGTAATCGAGAAGAACGCAAGGATGAGTGCATACGGCCGGGCTTGTGTGGCGTAATACAGGCAGGGACTGTACCAAACCAACAAAACCGAGAAGGTGGCCCAGAGAAGGCCGATGCGTCTGGCCAAAAAATACAGGCAAGCCATGCTCGCGATGAAGAACGAGAGGATTCCAGGGAGTCGAGTAGCAATAGCACTGTCCCCAAAGAGGCGCTGTGTGATGCCGGTAAGCACGTAGCTTAAGGGCGGGTTCAGGTCCAGAAGACGAATATAAGTTATAAGTTGGTTAAAAGAGGTCGATTTCGATATGTAGTAAGTGAAAAGCTCGTCATGCCACAAGATCACGGTTGCGCGGTACGCAATGAAAACCACATAAAGAATAGTTAGTGCAAGAACGATAAGCCAAGGATGTGACTCGAGCGTCCTGGCGCGCGCTTCCAGCCAACCTCGCCAGCCCGAGGTAACGGTCGGAGTTGAGTCGATGGTCTCCGAAATCAGAGTTCTTTCAGCTTGCATATTAACGTTCGTCCTTGTTGTTCAACTTAGTAAGTGTCGCCATCGCGAACCGGGCGAATGCTCATCCGTTGTGGATGATGTTAGTTTCTGCGGAATTGCGAAAGTTTAATTCACTTACGCGGCATTCCATTCATACATTCGACGAATGGATTCGGCCAGGGAAATAAGCGGCTTCAGTCCGAGTTCGGTGCGCACCCGCTCTACCGAAGGGACATAGCGAAGAGGAGGCTGGCCGGGAACAGACGGCTTAGCTATCTCCACCTGAACGTCCGGTTGAGTGTTCTTCACCACCGCCTCGGCGAGCTCAGCAATGCTTATATCTTCACCGGAGCCGACGTTGTAGGGCCGGCTAGACTGTCCATGCACAAGTAACACAAGTAGCCAGATTGCCATGTCAGCGGCGTATAAATAAGAGCGGTACGGAGTCCCATCGCCGCCGATCCGCACGGGACCACCAGCAAGGACATCGCGCACGAAGTTTCCGATAGCAAAATTCAAGTCGAGCGGCAGATACGGTCCGGAAAAAGCAAATAGCCGGGCAATGACCGAAGCAAAACCGAACTGGTGCGCATAAAGCGCGCACATGAACTCAGAGATTCTTTTGCCTTGACCATAAGCCGAATTGAGATCGGTCGTCGAGGGAGCCCCTAGATACTCTTCAGGAATGTGCCTTAACTCTGACGGTTGCCGCCCATAGATTGCCCCGGAACTGGTAAACAGAAAACGCCGAGTGCCGTGCGTTCGGGCAAATTCAAGCACATAACGAGTAGCAGCCAGATCTGCATCGAGCATAGGGACCGGTTGATCCGTTGTGCTCGAAACAGTCTTCTCCGTTGCGCCGTGGATCACGAACGCAAACTCACCATCCGGGTATGGAAAACTGTGGGCCTCACCTCTGAGCAGTTCTACCGAGGAGTGACTGGCCAAATGAGGCGCCTTCTTACTGAAGCTTTCTGGGAATCGCGTCACTAAGGTGGCACGCAACCCTAGGTTCAGGCGATTGTTAGCAGCAACTAGGGACTCAACCAGCCAGGTACCAACAAAGCCAGTGCCGCCGGTGATGAGGATGTTCTGCCCTCGCAAAGAGTCCCAAACATGCTCCGTA
>CALMAV010000498.1:7717-9360 GCA_937859895.1 uncultured Bryobacterales bacterium
CCGTATGTGCAAGAACATGCCCGAGATCCTTCGCGAGAACATCACCCATGCTTATTAGATGGTCACCAATTGTGCGACCGGAATCTGATGAAAGATTTCGACCATGTAGTTGATCATGTCAGGAGTCAGACCAGGAAACACCCCGACCCAGAAGACATTGTTCATGATGAAGTCAGTATTCTCGAGCGAACCGACAACGCGGTGCTGAATATTTTGGTACGCAGGCTGGCGCAGCAGGTTGCCGGCAAAGAGGAGACGAGTAGCGATTTTGCGGCCTTCCAAATGCGCAATGGCCTGATTGCGCGTAAACGGAGCACCAGGACGAACTCCAATGGGAAAGCCAAACCAGCTAGGTTCAGAGTTAGGAGTGGCTTCAGGCAGGATGAAGAACTCTTCCAAATCTTTTAGCCCTTCGTAAAGCGCCTTAAAGTTTTCACGACGCCGCTCGATGAAATGCGGCAACTTTTTCAACTGAGATACACCAACTGCTGCCTGCATGTCGGTCATCTTCAGGTTGTAGCCGATATGCGAGTACGTGTACTTATGGTCGTAACCACAAGGCAATTCGCCGAGTTGATAGTCGAATCGCTTTCCGCAGGTATTCTCCTTGCCCGGCTCGCACCAGCAATCACGACCCCAATCGCGGAACGATTCGACTAAAGTTTTGAGCAGCGGCTTCTCAGCCATGACGCAGCCGCCCTCACCCATCGTGATGTGGTGCGCGGGATAGAAGCTAACCGTTGCCAGATCTCCGAATGTACCTACTCTTTGTCCATTGAAAGTGGCTCCAACAGCGTCGCAGCAATCTTCTATCAACCAGAGATTGTGCTTTTTGCAAAAATCGGAAACAGCTACGCAATCGAAAGGATTGCCCAGCGTGTGAGCGATAATAACTGCCTTGGTCTTTGGGGAGAGTGCATCTTCCAACTTCGTAACATCGACGTTATAGGTAGGAATCGTCTCGTCAATAAAGACCGGAATCATCCCATTTTGAATAATCGGGTTAACGGTCGTGGGAAAGCCGGCCGCTGCCGTAATAACTTCATCGCCAGGCTTCAGCTGTCGATCACCGAGTTTCGGCGAGGTGAGCGCTGTAACGGCCAGCAAGTCGGCTGAAGAGCCCGAGTTGACAAGCGTGGCGGTGCGAATACCCCACCAACGTGCAAATTGCTTCTCAAATTGAGCAGCAAAGCGACCCGTAGTCAGCCAAAAATCGAGGGAGGATTCGACCAGGGTACGAACATCCTCAGCATCAAAAACACGGCCAGAGACCGGAACCGAGCTCTCACCTGGCACGAATGTACGTTCAGGAAAGGCGGCGGTGTGGTATTCAGTGACCGATTCGAGAATGCGATCCCGCAAGCTCTCGGACTGCGAACTCATCGTTGCTAGACCCCTCTATAAATTCCCGATACCACTTGATGGTATGCGTCAAACCTTCTTCTAATGTGAAGAGTGGACTCCAGCCAAGCTGTGTCCGGGCTCGCTCCGCACTTAAATACTGATGACGAATTTCATTGGAAGCTTCATTACGAATATCAGGTTGAAGCGATGAATCCATACGTTCCAAGATTCGGCTGACCAACTCAGTTACGGTTACCTGGATTTCGTTGGAGAAGTTATAAGCTTGTCCGCGAACAGTC
>CALMAV010000499.1:0-2804 GCA_937859895.1 uncultured Bryobacterales bacterium
AGCTGCTCCGGCAACACCCTTCGCGCCCTTGCCGGCAAGTATCGACAATATCTCACCAGGGAAAGCAGCGCAGTGCTCCAGCGCCCGGGAACAGGTTTGGATTGCCTTAACCAAGTGTCCTTCTCCGAACAGCGTTTGATCCTTGCCTGCCAGACCAATGGCAAGGGCTCTGACCAGTCCGAAGTAGGAACTCAACAAAAGATACTCGTCCGCGATGGAGCGCCGGAAGGGGAAGAGCGTTCGGTAGGCGTAGGCCACCAGGTAGTGCTCGAAGATGTATTCGTGTTCTCTGACAAATGGAGCAAAGTAGCGGTCATGTGCCTCGCTGTAACGGATGCTCAGCTCCGGGACTGTCGAGTCGCCCTGCAACTGAAGACCGACGGTGAACTCGCCGTAAAGATCCCGAAAGCGAGGCGCAGTGTAGTCCACTTTCATCCGGGCGACAACAAGTTCCAGCACGACCGCTAGTTGCGAGGCCGGATTCGCTTTCGCTTGCTCCAAATGCTGATCAAACAATCCGGCATCCATCGCGAACCGGAAAACCTCCAGAGCTTCGGGAATCTGTTCTTCCTGTCCGCTCTCGGTTAAAGCGTGCAGCTTTTCACATAGAAAGCCGACCAGCAACAAGCGCTTCTCAACTTGGAAGCGACGGTTCTGAAAAATCTGCAAGACACCTTCGCGCACCGGCCTTGCATATTGGGTCCAATTCGGTTGCCCTTGGACCTCCTTTCGATCCCGTACAATTTGGAGTAGCCGGTCCTCCATAAGGCCGTCAGCGCTGACCGATAGGAGGGTGTCCGGCTCAGGATTTAACAGCGCCAGCCTCGCTGCTTCGGGGCAGGAGAAATCGAGCGATCGCTCCCAGATACCGTCGGCTGCGTTGACAATTCGCGGATATGTGGCACATGTGCGACCCAGATACTCTTCGCCTAGATCAGCCTGAACACTGCATAACCCATCGCGGATCAACGAGCAACTGGCTCCGTGCAGTGCAAGCCGCGCGTAGTCGTTACTCTGGCCGGGAGATTGGATGGTGACTACTTTCTGAAGCTTCGGCCCTAGTCCCGGGTGGGTGACCTGCTGGTATCGCTCGAAGGTTTCGCGGTCGACACTAATGCCCCAACCACTGCAGCAGGTATCCTCGCATGCTGCTCCGATGCATTCGAAATCAGAGTAGTAGGTGGGCTGGAGCCACAGTGTTCCCAAGGAGTACGCCGCTTACTCCTTGGTTCCTGGCCATTCCAATAAATCTCAGGTACGCTCGATAACCACTTCTTCGCTCAGCAAAGAGATGGACTCTTCGAAAGGCGTTGTTACCTGGCTCTTGCTGATCCGGAGTTCTTCAACCAGTCGTAACTGCTTGGTCACCACTACAACTTCCTTGACTACTGAAACTACAACTTCGTCGCCTTCGGTGCGGATCGGCGGTGCTTCTTGCACCACCTCGTCCTTGGGTATGCGCGTTACTTGCGCCTTCTCTGAGAGCAGGTTCGCGCGAACAACTTCTTCCGTCTCATGAACGGTCTTGGTTACGCGCAAGGTTCCGGTCTGGCGAACTTCTTTACCGACCGTCACCTCTTCTTTCAGAACGGGTATTACGGTATTGACTGCCGTTTCGGTGTCCGTTCGCACGCCTTCTTTCAAGATTTCGGAGTCGTCTCGTTGGTCCAAGTTAATTTCCTCACAAGGTAGAGCACAATCGGGTACAAGCGGTTACGCCTGGTACAAGGGGTCGGCGTACCAGCCGAGGAGCGTAAGGTTATCCGCTACTGAATTCACGCGAGCCCATGGGTGTCGTCTTAGTCTCAATGCCATACGCCCGGTGCACGTCGTCCAGCGTCAGCACGCCCAGCACCTGTTCCGGTCGCAGGCGGCTGACCACGCCAAGGCATTTCTCAACGGCCAGCAGTCGGAAAGCTGCATCCAGCGGTTCATCCGGAAAGAGCATCATCACCGGCGCAAGAGTAGGGTGTGCTCTCGCCGTCAGCAGCGCGTCCTCTACGCGCAGCGGTTGGAATGTCCGTTTCTCTTCGGCTGTGGGCAGGTTCACACCTTCCAATTGCGCAAGCATTTTGAAGAACGGTACCGGGTGGAGCCGCCGCGAGATCAGGTAGGAGGTGATGTTGGCGATCATGACCGGCAGAATAATGACATAGCTCGCCGAAGCCTCGAACACCATGAAGATAGATGTAATAGGAGCGCGGAACACGCCGGCAAAGAAAGTACCCATGCCGACAAGGATGTAAGCCTCTTCCGACGCCGCTCCATAAGGAGAGTAGTGGTGGGCCAGACCTCCCAGAGCGCCGCCCAGCATTCCTCCGATGAATAAGGCAGGGGCGAACATTCCTCCCGGCGTCTCGGCGCTAAAGCAAATCAGCGTCGCCAACAGCTTGGCCAGTCCCAGGTAAAGAAGAACATCCCAGGTAAACTGCCCATGGAGGGCACTATTGATTGCCTCGTACCCGGCTCCCATCACCTCCGGGAACCACAGGCCAATGACACCGGTCAAAAAGCCCGCCGCAGCCGGAAGCGTATACACCTTCCAGTCCGGCACATGCTCCAGCCGTTTCTTCATTTCTTCTATCGTCCAAATGAAGAGAGCGGAGAGCCCGCCGCTCACAATCCCGATGCCGGCGTAAACCAGCAGCTCGGAGGCGCTGGCAATCTGAAAGGTGGGAATGCGGAACAGCGGCTCGTCTCCCAGAAAGGCACGCATGGTCACCACAGCCGAGACCGCAGCCAGAACAATTGACCCTACAGCGTTAGCGCTCCAGTTGGCCAGCACCTCTTCCATGACGAAGAGA
>CALMAV010000499.1:2814-6167 GCA_937859895.1 uncultured Bryobacterales bacterium
AACGCCGCTGATGGGAGTATTAAAAGCCGCAGCAATGCCGGCAGCAGCACCAACTGGCGCGATCAACCGCATGTTGTTACGTGGTAGATGAAACAATCGCCCCAGCCACGAGGCAACTCCTGCTCCCATCTGCAATGAGGGATCTTCGGGACCGAGCGAGTTGCCGCTTCCGATAGAGATAGCGCAGGCCAGAAACTTCCCGAAAATAGTGCTGGAGGAAACGTAACCTTCCGAACTGTAGATGGCGATCTTCGTCTGGTTGACACCGCTACCGCGAGCCAGCGGAAACACAACGCGGACCACGAGAACGGCAAGCACAGCGCCCAAGGAGGGACTGAGCAGCCGTCCCAATCGATACCGCCCGGAGAGCGCGCCCAGAGACCACCAGCTAATGAAGTCGATGCACATGTGAAAGAGCACCACCAGCAGCCCGGCAAAGACTCCAATCAGCAGGGCCAGCAGCATGAACCGTTGCGTGTCGGATATGCCGAAGTGCCCCAGCCGGTCTTGGATGACCTTGCGTGAACGTGAGAACCTTACATCCCACACCGGACGGGGCGCGGTGGAACTACTCATTGGGAATCCGTTCCAGCACTCTGGCGACAGCTTCATCAACCATCGGTTTTTCGTTTCCGCAAAGGGTGCTGCCTGCCGTCCATAACTGTTGTGCCGTTCTTTCTATCTGCAATGCAATATCAGGATCTCGACCGGACTTGGCTTCGAGCAAGGCCCTGGCTTCTGCCACTCGGGGGTTCTTCGCAGCCGCATCACACGCCGTGACGTCAGTTAAAACCCGACGCAGTAGATTAACGCTTCGTCGGTATCGGTCAGAGGAAGTCAGTCCGGGTAGCTCAGGGTCTAAGTCGATGATGGAATTGTCCAGTGCCAGGTTTTCTGCGCTTGCTCGGTCCTTGGGATTAAGCCGGAGCGCCCTTTCAAATTCACGCCTGGCGGGAATAAAGTCGCCCTCGGTCATGAGCGCTTCGCCCAACCCGCGGTGAGCTTCTGCGTTCCGCGGCGACAAGCGCGTAAGATCCCGGAACACCTGCGCGCCTTCTGAGGTCGCGGAGCGCTTGAGTAGTTCAAACCCAACACGCAGCCGTAGACTCGCGTCGTTTGGTGCGTTGGCATACATTGTCATCAGTTCGGCAATCAATTCTTCGCGGCGCCCTGTTTGACTGAGAAGCTGAACAAGTTCCCATCGGGCCTCCCTGCGCTCATAGGCTTGGGCAGGCGGCCAGTACTCATAGACAGCTCTTTCATAAAAGTCGATTGCCTGTGTAGTATGCCCGCGTTTGGAGGCAATGCGCCCCCGCATCAGATTTAGGATGCCGTTGGTCGGATCCTCCTGGAGCAGTTGATCGATATGCGACTCGGCCTCCTCCAATCGACCCTCATTGATTAGCGCCTCAGCGAATGAGAGGCGATATTCAGTTTTGTCTGGCGAGTAGATGAGGGCCTTTCGAAACTCTTCCACTGCTCCGTTAGGGTCGGATGCTCTCTCCAGTCGCAGCCCTTTCGAGTAGTGCGATTCTCCCAGTGAGGTCTTTTCTCTCCGGTAGGCCGCGTTGATAAACCCGGTCACCAAAAATCCCAGAACCAACAGCACCGATACCGAGGTGGTTACCCGAAATGTGGTTTTGTTCAGGAACAAGAGCTTGCTTCCAGGATAGGAGACGCAGTTGCAGGCTGTCAGTTCCGTACTGAGCCGAAAAGGGAGAGAACTTTAACGAACAGAAGAGTACTACGCCGGTAAGCATTCCCCAAAGACCAAGGATGTTTGGATTGTGGGTTAGTTTGCGATTCCCGGGGCTGGGCGCGAATTGCCCGAAGTTTTAATGTCAGCCAACGGCTGATGCCCTAAGGTGACCCTCTTACACCTAATGTCCTAAGTGGTCCTGAAGTACGTAGGCTGTCTCATCTCACCTAAACTTCTGAGCCTTACGGGCCGATGAGAGTAGTAGGTCTTCATGCCAACTCTCTCTGACAACATGTCTGGTACACATCAACGCCTTTCCTACTTTTCCCGACAGGCGCCTGGATTGCTTGAGGAGGTGAGGTATCCCGAGACCGACACTCTGGACCATATGGCGAAGATTGAATCTTCACGGCTGCATCTAGATGGCTGTGCCCGGGAGTTAAGTCGGCTGGCTGAAGTCTCAGTAAGCGGGATGCTGGAGGCGCAGCGAGCTGATCAGGAAAAAAGCGATCTGCTGGCCATGGTAAGCCACGAGCTCCGGACACCCTTAAACGGCATCTTGGGAATGACCGGTCTGCTGCTCTCGCGCGATCTTGACTCCGTTGACCGTGGCTATGTGGACACCATCAAGCAGTCAGGTGAAACACTGCTGGCTTTGATTGACGACGTTCTTGACTTCTCGAAGATCGAGGCAAACCGGCTTGAGCTTGAGACAGCCGAGCTTGATCCGCGCCAAGCTGTAGAGGAAGCGATCCGAATCATCCAAGTCTCCGCTGACCGGAAAGAACTCAGTCTCATAGTGGAGATTGACAAGGACGTGCCATCGTTTATCAAAGGCGATGCATTGCGGCTACGCCAAGTATTGCTCAACCTGCTTAGCAACGCCGTTAAGTTCACCCCTGCAGGAACAATCACCATTCGCCTGGACATGTCACAGAACGCGGCCGGTCACGCTGCCCTGCGATTTACCGTGACAGACGGCGGCATCGGCATTAGCCTAGAGGGGCAGGCGCGCTTATTTCAGCCATTCTGCCAAGCCGATAGCTCTATTTCGCGACGCTTTGGCGGTACCGGGCTGGGTTTGGCCATCTGTAAACGGTTAGTGGAATTGATGGGTGGCTCTATCGGCGTACGCAGTGAGTTGGGCGCTGGTTCATCGTTCTGGTTCACCGTACGGGCAAAGTCAGCGGGGGCTTCGGTTTCGGTATTGCCGTGTTCTCATCTGCAGCGGGAAGACTCGCAGCCGTGCATCGAAGCAAACATTCTCCTGGGGGAAGACAACGCAGTCAAGCAGAAAGTCGCAGCGCTGACCTTACGGGAGCTTGGTTATACCGTGACGGTTGTCGATGACGGAATCAAAGGCGTTCAGGCCGTCGCTGAAGGATCTTACGATTTGGTACTTATGGATTGACAAATGCCCGCGATGGATGGCTTTGCTGCCACCCGAGCCATTCGCCGGAGTGGGAACCAGATTCCGATTGTTGCCATGACTGCCAACGCCTCCGCGCAGGATCGGGAGACCTGCTTACTTTCCGGAATGAACGACTACCTTTCAAAACCTATGCGCGAAGAGGCACTTCAGGCTGCGATCCAAAAGTGGCTGACAGTCAGTGAATCGTGCGCCGAAGCTGCGACCGCCTGACTGCTACAATCA
>CALMAV010000500.1:0-4251 GCA_937859895.1 uncultured Bryobacterales bacterium
CTGCAGCCGTCTCCCATCGCTCCATCTCCAAACGCGCCGAATGTTACGGGCACTCCCAATCAGGCTAGACCGCCAGCTTCTAATGGTGGACCGCCTGATCCTATCGGCTCATCGTTCCCGGTTACTCAACCGGGATTTATTCCACCGACGCCTAGCAATCCAAACCCCGTTCAACCACGGCCGACGTCGCGCCCTGCGCAAGGTCCGCCCGACCCCATTGGCTCAGCTGCACCAAACCAAACGGCACCGCCGCGATAAAGTCACACCGGTAATCGTCAGCTTTGGGCAGTATTGCAATGATTCATCCAAATCGGCCATCAAGCCTCGTGCGCAGGCGTTGCAGCCAGAGCGGTTTTTCTCTGGTGGAACTGATCGTTGCTTTTTCCATCTTGCTGATTTTGTCGAGTATGGCTGTGCCGCTCGCCCGTTCCCAGGTCCGCCGCGAGCGCGAGAGAGACCTCCGGCTTGATCTGCGGGAAATGCGCACCGCCATCGACAAATACAAGGACATGTGCGACTCCGGCAAGATGCAGACCAGCACCCCGGAAGAGAATTGCTATCCAAAGTCGCTCCAGATTTTAGTGGATGGCGTCTCGCAGTCCAATAAAGTCGCAGGGCTGAACCAGTCAACTAAAATACGCTTCTTACGGCGCATCCCGAAGGATCCCTTTACCGGTGATACCGACTGGGGCAAGCGCAGTATGCAGGATGACCCGACGTCCACCTCGTGGGGTGGCCAGAACGTATTCGATGTCTACACAAAATCTATGGATAAGGCGAGTGATGGAACCGGCTATTCAGACTGGTAGGACCACACTCCGCCGTCGCTGGCAGCGCGGCTTCACGCTCATTGAACTGATGGTCGTGATGGCGATTATCTCCGTTCTCCTGGCGATTGCTCTGCCAATCTATTCCAAGTCGATCACGCGAGCGAAAGAAAGTGTGCTCAAGCACAATCTCTTCTCCTTACGGCAGGCAATTGATGAATACACCATCGACAAGCAGAAAGCGCCCGAAAGTCTGCAAGCACTGGTGACTGACGGCTACATGCGCCAGCTGCCGCAGGACCCGATCACAAACTCCGACCAAACCTGGCGCCCGATCATGGAGGATTCGCCTGTGGGAGGCAGTAGTAGCGCACCGGGCGTTTTTGACGTCAAGAGCGGCTCGGAAAAAACGTCATTGGAAGGTACGCCGTACAGCGACTGGTGAGTCTTCTTTTTGGCTTGTTAAACTGAAGTTGCTTTCTTTTCCCCGATCGTCTAACGGTAGGACAGCGGCCTTTGGAGCCGTTAATCGTGGTTCGAATCCATGTCGGGGAGCCACTCGCTTAAGCGAACAGGTCAATCAGCACACCGAAAACTCAAGCGCAGCACGGCCTATATCGTCGGGCCGTATGTAAAGCACAATGCTTTAGTGTCGACGCAATACAACACCATTAACTTCGGCCGAACCATAGAGCGCATACTCGGCTTGCCACCGCTCCACCTTACGGACGCATTCGCGCAATCGATGGCTGACGTGTTCGATACCACGCAAGCTGATTGGATGTTCTCAGCCTACACCCGCCGACATGCTCTACAACACGACCCTTCCGTTGCCTGCCCGGACAGCAGCTGTCAAAGCTTCCAAACCATTGCACGATGCCAAGTACTGGGCCTGTGTGACAAGAGGCTTGGACTTTTCTAAAAAGGACCGTCTTGATCCAGTTGCCTACAACCGTATCCTGTGGCAAGGCTTGAAAGGCGACAAGCCCGACCCGGCAATACAAACCTGGCTGAAACCCACAGGCGTTACAAGGAAACTCTGAAGCATCGCGGGGCAGCAATTCCGGCCGACGGCGAATAGATAGGCAAGCGACAGTACGACAGGATAGGGCTGGTGCTTCGAAAGAGTACCGGCCCTTGCTATTTGCGCTCAGGGAGCTACGTTCCGTGTGCTCTTACATTACTCATGTATGACGGACTTATGTGTTTGCTGAATGTAGTATTTTGGCCGAAGAATGTTCATGTTCGTAATCGTGCAGTACATTCCACCAGCAAATAACACGTACAATCCGTACCAAAGAAAGATCAGGGAGCAAGCGAAGCAAACAAAAGAAACGAATAGCACCAGGATCACCGTGAAAGTTGGCATCTTCTGCACATATAAAGATTAGTAGTAGATCCTCGATCGAACGCTGGGCATTAAGCTGGCATCTAACAGCGGCGGGTACATGCCCTGACGGTTGGAGAGACGCGGCTGGTGATCGGAGTGTGCTACCTTGTCCTGCCAAGGAGAGTCGTCCCCTCGCATATTCTTCACCAGCCTGTAGATGCCATAACCGGCAACACCGACTCCGAGGATAACCAGACCGATCCCAGACCATGCGGCAATAGTCCCAATTGTGCCTAGGAGAATGGGGGGAGTTGTCACGCCTATCAAGACAGTACTGTTGACCACAGTGATTCCGCCGGCCATTGCTATTAACCTCACGCCAAGAGTTGCTAAACCGAGACCGCTTGCCGCGATGGCGCCGGCACGTAGAGCCTGATCTGCCAAATACGACTCTGTCCCAAAACCGTTCCCAGCCCCGCCCATGGGTTGGAATCGATCAAAGTTCGAGGTGAAATCGTTGATCTTAGTCGAAACGGATCGCAGCTCGTCCACGACGTTCAGGGACATGGTATCTGGAATGCCGAAGTAACCGCTAACCTCTGAAGGCTTAATCAATGTGAAATATTCTTTCGGAGCGACCAGCCCCGCATGGTTACCTGTGAATGTCAGCCAATCCGGGTTGTTGGCACTTAACGTCAGGCCAGATTCGAAGTTCGCTGCTACCGCATTTGCCTGAAGGTAATCCGCAAAGACCGGCGTAATATTCGCTAGGTTTTTCATTCCTTCTATGACTACAGACGGCGAGGTGGTTCCGCACCGTGCCGCCCTCGTCCACATTTCAAATGCGGAACCGTGAATGCTCGCCCAAAGAGATGGAGGCAGAGAGTTAAGTGCAGGCGTTCTCAGTGGCGCTTGGGCTATCCGCATGGGAAGAGCGGAACCGAGGGCAGCAGCAGCAACTCCACTTAAAATATCTCTTCGAGAGTACATTCGACCCTAATCTTAGGCGCATTGCACACTTCTTTCAAGCCAAGAAACCTGCTGTTCCACTAAGATCTAAGAATTCCAGTAACTGTTCGAGAATAGGCGAAGCATACCGGCAGAGACAAGGTAAATCCTGCTCGCGCACACCTTCCGCTTGCCTTTCTTCATCGGGTCATCTAAAGCGCCAGCCCTTTATTTGCACTCAGGCGACAATATGTGAGATGTCTGCCTTTGAAACGCTCATAGACAAGACTCGCCGGCAGCCGCTGCTCGTTTATAGCGGAATGATTGTCGGGATGGTCCTGATCTATCTGCTGATCCGCGCGTTGGGGGATACCCTCTCGGCGCCCCCTGCCGCACCTGTGCGTACGCCCTCTTTCGCGGCAGTGCACGTGAACGATTTTCTCCACGTGCTGCTCGCTCTGGGCATCGTTATTGCCGCTGCGCGAAGCCTGGGTGCATTATGCAAAGTAGTGGGACAACCCCCTGTCATTGGAGAGATGATAGCCGGTATCATGCTGGGTCCCTCTCTGCTCGGGCACCTGGCGCCTACCGTCTCAGCCTACGTCCTGCCACCGTCTATAACCCCGCTGCTGAATGTCATCGCCCAATTTGGCGTAATCCTCTACATGTTCATTGTGGGCCTTGAGTTAGATTTCAATGTTCTACGCGGAAAAGGACATGCGACGATCGCCATCTCGCACGCAAGTATTGTGGCGCCGTTCCTGCTTGGCGCCATTCTGGCCTTATTTCTATACCCGCGTTTTGCGAACTCGAGCGTTCCGTTCACGTCCTTCTCGTTGTTCCTCGGTGTCTCCATGTCGGTCACAGCCTTTCCGGTCCTGGCACGAATATTGACTGATCGCGGCATTAGTAAAACCCGGCTCGGCTCCATCACCCTAACCTGCGCTGCTGTAGATGACGTCAGTGCCTGGTGTTTACTAGCGCTGGTGGTCGCCATTACGCAATCAAAGGCAGGGCGGGCCCTCAACACGTTTGCTCTTGCCGGAGTCTACATAGCGTTCATGGGTCTGGTCATGCGGCGGATTGCGGTTCGGGCAACGCGCCAGTTTGACCGTCAAGGCAAGCTCACGCAAGGGGCACTTGCGGCCATCCTGCTGCTTATCCTTCTTTCCTCTTTCACAACCGAGTGGATTGGCATCCATGCCA
>CALMAV010000500.1:4261-6865 GCA_937859895.1 uncultured Bryobacterales bacterium
CCATGCCATCTTCGGGGCATTCGCGCTCGGTGCGATCATTCCACCCGACAGTGGTCTGGCCCGGGATCTTCGGGCCAAGCTGGAAGACTTCACCGTGGTGTTTCTTCTGCCCGCCTTCTTTGTGTATACCGGGTTGCGTACTCAGATTGGGCTTGTGGACGGGGCCGAAGCTTGGGTTACTTGCGCCATCATCATCGCTGTGGCTTCGCTTGGCAAGTTCGGCGGCAGTGCCCTTGCGGCTCGCTTAACGGGTCTGACCTGGCGCGAGTCTTCGGCCATCGGAATCCTAATGAATACCCGCGGGCTGATGGAACTAATCGTGCTCAACATCGGTCTCGACTTCGGCGTCATCTCACCTCGGCTCTTTGCCATGCTTGTGCTGATGGCGCTTGCCACCACTATGGCAACTACTCCCATTCTTAGTCTGGCCATCGGTAAGGCGGAACTCGAAGCCCCGATGGAGACTGTTGAAGCAGTAGTGTAAAGAATGGGCCGCAGTTGTCTCCTTCTGCTGATTTGCGGCCTCAGCCTGCTGGCGCAGACCAACACCGGTGAACTGCGCCTTACCGTTAAAGACCCTTCCGGAGCAGCACTAGGTGCCGAAGCCGAGTTGATCAACAGTGTGGCTCGCAGCCGTGTCGCCGTCAATGTGGCGCCAAATGGAAAGTACACGTTCAAGAATCTGGCGCCCGGTGTCTATCGGTTAACTCTAATTGGATCGGGGTTCCAGCCCTTCACAGAGCTGGTTGCGATCCATTCAGAGTTGCCCGTCCTGCGTAATATCACTTTGAGCCTCCAGCCCCAGCAATCGACGGTGAACGTAGAGGCTTCCGACACGTTGCTGGACCCGGAGCGGACCAACTCGGCGCAGACAATTGGGTCGCAGCAGATTGCGGAGCGTCCTGCCGGCTCACCTGGTCGAGGCTTAATCGACCTGATCACTACCCAGCCCGGCTGGACGCTGGAGGCAAACGGAATTCTGCATCCACGTGAATCCGAGTACGACGTCCAGTACGTCGTGAACGGCTTCCCTTTGCAGGAGAACCGATCACCGGCATTTCTGCAACCAGCCGAAGCAGAAAACGTAACATCCCTAACCACCTATGCGGCAGGTATCCCGGCCGAGTTTGGGAACAAATTGGGCGGAGTGGTTGAGATTAACACAACACGCAATACCTCAGCCGGCTTCCATGGCACGGCAACGGTGAGCGGCGGCAGCTTCGGAACGGCAAACGGATATCTTTCTGGCCAGTGGGTAAGACGCAAGACCACAATCACGGTAAGTAGCGAGAGCTTTCTGACCGATCGCTTTCTGGACCCTCCCACGCAAGAGAACTTCACGAACCACGCTTCAAGCGCAGCCTTCCACGCAACGGTCGAGCACGACTTTTCTGATGCCAATCGGCTGGGTGCATCGGCAAGTCACGCGCAGACGGGCCTTCTCGTCCCTAACGATCTTCTGCAGCAAGCGTCCGGTCAGCGCCAGGATCGTAGAAACAGTGAGGATGAAGGGCGTATCTGGTATCAACACGTCTTCTCGCGCAACTTGCTTGCGTCCTTGCGCGGGAGCGTACGGGACGTGTCAGCCAGCCTGTGGTCGAATCCGCTTTCCACTCCCATATTGGCGGAGCAGAACCGAGGCTTCCGCGAAGAGTACATAAACGGCAGTTTGTCCGGCCATAAGGGGCATCACGATTGGAAAGCAGGCGCGGAGTTTCGCTATGCGTCATTGCGAGAACAGTTTGGCTATCGCATCGATGCCTACCAATTGAATGGTGAGCCTGTGTTTGATCCGGCTGTACCGGCAACTTTTGATTTTCGACAACAGCATCCGGATCGGGAGGCAGCTGGGTACGGGCAGGACACCTGGCATCTCCGCGATTTGACGGTCAGCGCAGGTTTGCGCTTCGACCATTACAGCTTGCTGGTAAATGCAGCGGGCTGGAGCCCGCGCCTGAGCGCGTCCTGGTTGTCTCGCCGGACAGGCACCATCCTGCATGCGTCCTACGACCGAACTTTCGGGACCCCGCCATTTGAGAACATACTTGTCTCGGCCGCTGCCCAATCGCGCTTAGGTCTGGGCTTGTATCTTCCCTTGAAGCCGTCCCGCGGGAATTACTACGAGGGCGGCATCACCCAGGCACTCGGCCACAAGCTGCGCTTAGATACTAATTACTTCTTGCGCGAGGTGGACAACTTTGAAGATGACGACCTGCTGCTGAACACCGCTATCAGCTTTCCTATCGCCTTTCGGCATGCACGCGTTCGTGGAACGGAGGTAAAGCTGGATGTCCCTACCTGGGGACGATTCTCAGGCTTTGCTTCTTATGCAAACACAACCGGCATCGCGCGCTACCCCATTACCGGGGGCCTGTTTCTGGACGACGACGCTGGGAACCTGCTGGCGTTGCACGACCAGTTTCCAATCTCCCAGGATCAGCGCAACGTTGCACATGCGCGAGTGCGCTACCAGCTTCACCCACGGTTATGGACTGCCTGGAGCGCATCTTACACCAGCGGATTGCCGATTGAGGGCGACGAATTTCCCTCAACCGAGTTGCTGCTGGCACAATTTGGCACAGCTGTTGTAAACAGAGTTAACTT
>CALMAV010000501.1 GCA_937859895.1 uncultured Bryobacterales bacterium
GAGGAAAAGGCGCAGGAATCGGTGCCGCTGCCGGTGGCGGTGCCGGATTTGGCTATAACGCAATGACGCACGGCCAACAAGTCAAGATTCCTGCGGAAACTGTGCTGAGCTTCCGTTTAGAGAACTCGTTGACTGTTCCTGCTCCTCGACAATGAACTCTCAGTGCAGGGCACTGGTGCAGGAAGGAATTAAGCTCGCAGCAAGTTATGGGCGCCTCAGGTGGGGGCGCCTTTCTTTTTGGCTCCGGGTGCTTTTCGGCCCCACGCTGTCGCACTATGGGCGACTTCTTGTGCAAGGTCCTTGTCAGGCCGGCAAGGGCCGCAACTGGACAAAGCTGAGAAGCACCTGGCAGGGCTTCTCAGGAGCTCTCCTCAGCAAAATTGAAGGCGGATGTTATTAGAGCGGATTCGACAATCGGATCAGTTTGAATTGTTCTATTTGAATTGCCTCTTTCCCTTATGATGGAGTGCAGGCCTCCCTCGCATTGCCGGCCTGTTCGAACCTAATGAGAGTCTCTGTTATCATCCCTGCCGCTGGTCTCGGCACGCGCATGGGCCGTCCTGCACCTGAGACGGCCGGCATCAGTCGCAAGCAGTTCATGCTGTTAAACAACTCGCCCATCCTGATCCATACGCTGCGTAAGTTTGTTTCTTCGCCCTTAGTCACTGAAATTGTGGTCGCTCTGCGTGAGG
Organism: uncultured Bryobacterales bacterium; assembly: GCA_937859895.1. Lineage (GTDB taxonomy): Bacteria > Acidobacteriota > Terriglobia > Bryobacterales > Bryobacteraceae > Bog-105. Next base: position 693 of record CALMAV010000501.1, read on the forward strand.
AAGATATGGCGTGGGCAGATGAACTGCTGGCACGCGAGGGTCTTAAGCAAATCGTCCGCATTGTGAAGGGTGGAGAGACTCGCCAGCAATCGGTTGAGAACGCATTGGCAACGCTTGCTGACGAAGTTGAACTAGTTGCAGTTCACGACGCTGTGCGGCCCTTTGTGGAACGGGAAACAATCGAAAAAGTAATCAAAGAAGCGGCCGAGACCGGAGCAGCGATTGTCGGAATTGTTCCAGTCGATACGGTGAAGCAGGTTCACCGAAATAAGGTGAGAAGTACCCTACCACGAGAGCGCCTGGTTCTTACCCAAACTCCTCAGGTATTCAAACTCAAGCTGCTGCAACGAGCGTTTGAAAAAGCTCGTGAGGACCTCTTTTTGGGTACGGATGAATCATCCTTGGTTGAGCGACTAGAACAGGTTGAGGTATCAGTTGTGCTCGGCACCGACCGGAATATTAAGATCACGCGACCTGGCGACATGGACTTAGCCCGACTGTATTTGACACTGGAAACTGCCCCGGCGCTGAACCTCCTGTGAAGTTGCGCATTGGACAAGGCTGGGACACGCACCGCCTGGAGGCAGGACGCCCTCTAATACTGGGCGGCGTTACCGTTCCCTATGAGTTCGGACTTGCCGGGCACTCTGATGCCGATGTACTGTTCCATGCAATGACGGATGCTGTTTTGGGTGCCTTGGCGCTCGGAGATATCGGAATGCACTTTCCAGACACAGCGACGGAGTGGAAGGGCGCAAACAGCCTGCAGTTCTTGCAACATGCTGTTCGTCTAGCCAGAGAAAGGGGCTTCGCGCTGATTAATGTCGATTCAACCGTGATTCTGGAACGGCCAAAGTTGAAAGACTTTAGAGGTGCAATCCGCCACAGCCTTGCCGACGCTCTTGGGCTTTCGCCGGAGGTGGTGTCAGTAAAGTTCAAGACTGCCGAAAAGGTAGGTCCGGTCGGAGAGGGCCGCTCATGCGAGGCACAAGCGGCCGTTCTGCTTAGCGGCGACTAGAGGCTGTGGCGCCGGCCGTGTAATCGGCGTAGACACCGGTGAAATCTTCCACTTGACCAGCATCGAAGTGCCAGATGCGGGTAGCCACTTCGTCCACTAAGTCCTCATCGTGGGTCACCAAAAGCACCGTACCCTCAAACTTGCGAAGCGCGACATTCAGCGCATTGATCGATTCAAGGTCGAGATGGTTAGTCGGCTCATCAAACACGAGAACGTTGGGTCTCTGCAACATCAGCTTGCAGAAAATCAGACGTGCAGCCTCGCCTCCTGACAGAGTATCGGTCGGCTTATTGCCTTCCTCACCGTTAAAAAGCATCTGCCCTAACAGTCCGCGGATTTCCTCTTTAGAGGCCTGCGGATCAAAGTCATGCAGCCACTCAGCGACAGTGGTTCCACCGCGGATGGTCTCACGGTGATCCTGGGCAAAATACCCAACCTGAACTTCATGCCCCCAGTTCACCGTTCCACTGTCGCGGCCTACATCCGGGTCGTCTACACCGGGCGCATCGCCTAGTAGCGCCTTCAGCATGGTCGTTTTACCCGTGCCGTTTCGCCCCATGAGAGCGATCTTTTCGCCACGCTGCACACGCGCCGAAAAGTTCTTGATCACTGAAGTGCCGTCGTAACCTTTCGTTAGCCCAATGGACTCCAGCGCTTGCCGCCCGGACGGCCGGTTCATCTCAAAGCGGATAAACGGGCGTTGAATATTAGAGCGGGCCAAGTCCGTTGTCTGCAGACGCTCTACTTCCCGCTTGCGTGAGGTGACCTGGCTGGCGCGCGTACCGGCCGAAAAGCGTGCGATAAATTCATTCAATTGTGAAATTTTCTTTTCGCGCTGAGCATTTTCGGATTCAATGCGCGACCGCACCTGCGTCTTTTGCAAAACCATATCGTCGTAACCGCCGGGATACGTGATGATGGTCTGGTAATCGATATCGGCAATGTGCGTGCAGACACCATTGAGAAAGTGGCGATCGTGCGAGATAACGATCACTGAGCCGTTGTAATGGTTCAGAAAGTTCTGCAGCCAGTGAATGGATTCCAAATCGAGATAGTTCGTCGGCTCATCCAGCAGTAGCGCTTCTGGGTTCCCAAAGAGCGCTTGGGCAAGCAGCACACGTACTTTCTGCCCGCCCTGCAATTCGCCCATTTTGCGATCGTGAAGTGGTTCGGGAATATCGAGGCCGTCCAGCAGCACAGCCGCGTCGGCCTCCGCCGTGTAGCCATCCTCTTCGGCGACAACACCTTCCAATTCGCCGAGCCGCATGCCATCTTCGTCGGTCAGATCAGGCTTAGCGTACAGGGTTTCGCGCTCTTCCAGGGCCCGCCACAGAGGCCGGTTACCCATAATAACTGTGTCAATGACCCGGTACTCATCAAAGGCAAACTGATCCTGCCGCAGAATGCCCAGCTTCTTTGGCCGAACAACATTGCCTTTTTGCGGCTCCAGTTCACCTGAGAGCAGCTTCATGAAGGTAGATTTCCCGGCGCCATTCGGACCGGTTAAGCCAAAGCGGCGACCTGACAGGAACGTCGTCGTGACGTCCTCGAACAAGATTTTGCCGCCGTAGCGCATGCTGACGTTACTTACTGAAATCATGTAAAGAGGGGAGGGAACCTCCAGTTTAACGTAAAATCAGTGATTTTGTGTTAAGCCCGTTGGCCTTTGACAGCTAGGCGCGGCTTCACATTACTTGGCTGGGAAGACCTGCGCATGGCACTGGAGCCGTACGTATCGGCATACATGCGTGTGAAGGTAGCGCCAAAGAAGAAGATTTGGGCAGTGTAGTACACCCAGACTACCAGGGCAACCAGCGAGCCGGCCGCACCATAAGTCGACCCGACTCCCACCTTCAACATGTAGATTCCAAGCAGCGTTCGCCCGATGGTGAAGAGCACGGCAGTAAAGACCGCGCCAATAGCAACTTCGCGCCAGGCAATACGAATGTTCGGAACGTACTTGAAGATAAGTGCGAAGAGCACGACAATAC
>CALMAV010000502.1 GCA_937859895.1 uncultured Bryobacterales bacterium
GACCCGGACCGGGTTGTAACTTATTTCCTGCGCCGGCAAACACGGGTACAACCGTCGGCCTTAGTTACTTTGGGCCACCGCCTTCCAGCACCAATCCTAGTCTGGTCGGGCCCTATCAACTACTTCAATCTGGTGTTGTTGATGACCAGAAAGGGACCATTACTCTTCCTCTCTATAAGGGCTATTTGAAAGACGGGAAGACACCTATTTGGTACATCATCACTGACGTTAGTGATCAGCAAGTTGCCTCATTCCTAGGCGTTAATTTCTCTACGAAGCTAGCGTTCGCCGGACCAGCAGCGCGAACAGCAAACTTCAACGCCAATGGTGATTTGATCTTTGATTCAGGCAAGGTGGATTTCAGGCCGAATCGCGTGTTGCAGCCGGGTGCAACTACCCCTTTCCCCCCCGCTGTTTCGCAACCTGGCTCGGTCGGAGACAAGAATTACAGCCCACTCGTGCGCGTTCTCAATGGCGGCGATTTCATTTACAATGCACCGATCATCTCCTTCGGAACACAGGATGCCGAAATTAACTTCCCGAACGGAAACGTCGATTACAGCAAAGTACACGACCAGGTCTTAGCCATCGATACTACGGCTCAGACAGTCACTCTCCAGTTAATTAACGGTTTTAGTTTTGGTCGGCCCTTATGGTACATCTCATTAGACGCAAGCACAAAGCTGGTTGCCGCGATAGAGGGCAACACCTATGCTCCACTTATGCAGAAGTTAGTCACCGGCAAGGATGACAGCTTTAGCAGCGGCATCGAACGAATCTTCATTGCAATTAATGGGGCGTCCGATTGCGCCAATCCTCAGCGGCAGGGGCTAGACGCTGCCATTACAGACGGGTTCCGTCCCAACAACACGTTTGGCGGCATACCCTTCATCGCCAACGATTACAGCCCTATGTGGAACGGTCAACTTTATCAGTGGACTGACGACGCAATTAGTAAAGGCTATCGAAGCCAATTACGCGAAGAATTCCAGTTACTAACATACTCTCAGGACGGCTTGATTACTGGTCCTGGTGGCGCGCCCTTCGGAGACAGCGCATTTGTCATCAACTGTCCCCCGGTTCAGCGACTGAACTAACTTACAGCCGGGTTCTTACAACCAGAGCCCGGCTTCTCTGTCTAATAATTAAAGCTTCACGCGTGTCCGTGAAAGATCCAAGAAGGCCCAACAGACAAAATAATTTGTTGTGAACCGCAAATAGCCTGAGACCAACGATGCCATCCTTCCGGCGAAATGCTTCTTAGACGAGAACTAGCGCTCTGAACCCCAAGATTTTCTGACAACACGGCTGTTCCTGCCTAATTTCCAACACCGTCCGTCCTCAAGCTTAAAACCCCCCCATCCAAACCAAAGTTTTCCTAATCAGTAGTACCTCTCAGAATCCTCCCACACCACTACTCTGTGGTGTAAGCAAGTACGAAGCGTAAGAAAGGCGAAATCAACAACTTGCGCACAGAAAGCCTTGACAAACCTATTGCAAACCTTTGTTCCTCATGCGACGATCTTTCCAGTGGTTCGAAGTGGTAGAAAGTGGCTGAAAATGGAGATCAGATCGGTATAGGAAGCTCGCCTGAAGCTCCTCGCGGAACGCTAACCGCTCGTGTTGACGAGAAAGGTCGGCTGAAGCTACCAGCAGCGGTAGCACAGTATTTGGAGTTGCTCGGCGAACGTAAGGTTTTCATTACAACGTTGAATGTCTCGACAGCCCTAATTTATCCCATTTCAGTTTGGCGGCAGACTGAACAGTTATTGCAAGAGCCAGGTGAGGACGCTGATCTGCGGGCAGATGTGGCGATGATCGCCAACCACTACGGTGAGGATGTGGAAGTGGACGGGCAAGGCAGGGTGCTGGTTCCGACGACGTTACGGCGCGATCTGGAACTAGAGAAAGACGAAGTTCACCTGCTTTGTTTCAAGGGTCGCATTGAGATGTTGGGCAGCAAAGTTTATGCTGAGCGGCTCAATAAGGCAAGGACGAGTTTGGCTGAGAAAGTGGCAGCACTTGAGAAGAAAGGGTTGCGGTAGGCATGAATGGAGTTTTCGCATGCCCCGGTGCTGCTGGAAGAGTCGCTGGAGTATCTGGCGATCCGACCCGATGGAGTTTATGTCGATCTGACCGCGGGCTTGGGCGGACACTCCCGGGCAATTGCCCAGCGGCTCGAAGGCGGGCGGCTCATCGCTTGCGATCGCGATGCCGAGTCGCTGGAATTGGCTCGAGCGAATACAGCCGAGTTTGCAGGCAGGATCTCCTACTTTCACGGGGCCTTTTCGGAGTTGCCGAATGCTCTCGCGCAGTTTGGTGTGGGTGCGGTCGACGGGGTGTTGGCCGATTTGGGTGTAAGCCGTTATCAGTTGGCCAGCGGCGAGCGGGGATTCTCGTTGATGGAAGACGGGCCGCTGGATATGCGGATGGACCGCTCGACCGGAGAAACGGCGGCGGATCTAGTAAACGAGATGCCCGAAAAGGCGCTCGCCGATCTGGTCTTTCAGTTGGGCGAGGAAAGGAGGTCGCGAAGAATCTCCAGAGCAATCGTTCGTGCG
>CALMAV010000503.1 GCA_937859895.1 uncultured Bryobacterales bacterium
GATCCTGCCTTATCCAATGATTCGGACTCCGGCAATGACGCAACTGGCGCTGTGTCAATCAACCGGTCCATTGCGAAAAGGCACGGTGTGGGTGTCGGCTCTGGAAACGGACATCACGCCAAATCCAATCCGCAGCTCACCCAAAGCTTCAATGGTTTGAACCTGTTTCAGCAACGCTATGCAAACAATGGAAATCAGTTTACGGTCGAGCCGCCCGATCAGGGTCTATCGGTTGGTAATGGGTATGTGCTTGAGTCGGTGAACGACGTTCTTCGTATTTTTGATACGCAAGGCAAGCCGTTCACCGGGCCGGTGGACCTCAACAGTTTCTACGGTTACGCGCCGGCATACAACCGAATCAACGGCCAGTTTGGTCCCTTCATCACCGATCCCAGTTCTTACTACGATGCCCAGCTTCAGCGGTGGTTCCATCTTGTTCTCACATTAGATCGGAAAGGCACGACGTCTGCGCTCAGCGGCACAAACCACCTGGACTTAGCTGTTAGCAACACTTCGAATCCGACGGGTAGTTGGACGATCTACCGGATCGATGTCTCCAATAATGGCCAGAATGGAACGCCGAATCACGGGTGTGACAGGGGGTACTGCCTTGGCGATTACCCGCATCTAGGCGCAGATGCTTACGGTTTGTACATCACCACGAATGAGTTCGCGACTTTGGGTGACGGGTTTTATGGTGCGCAGATCTATGCATTCTCTAAGCGCGAACTTGCCAGTGGAGGGCCGGTGCAATACACATTGTTTGACACGAACAATTATCTCGACGCCCAGGGCAACCCCGGTTTTACCGTATGGCCCGCCGTTTCAAATCCGGGCGATTACGAAACTGATAATGGCGGAACCGAGCGCTTGTTGAGCTCCGATGCCCTTTTTACTATCAGCGGCATTAGCAGCCACATTCGCATGTGGACATTGACCAACACGTCCTCACTCGACAGCGCTACTCCCGCGCTAGCTCTGACCAATGGCTTTATCGACACAGAAGCGTATGGCATTCCGCCACTTTCAGCGCAGAAGAATGGGCCGCATCCCTACGGAGAATCGCTGGGTTTTCCGGTAACTCCCCTCGACAGCAACGATTCCCGCATGCAGCAGGTCTATTGGGCAAATGGTAAGCTTTGGGCCGCTCTCGATACCGGAGTCACAGCCGATGGGCAAAACGTGTTTGCTGGGATTGCGTACTTTGTCATCATTCCGCAAGGATCTGCGACCGGCAAAGTGAAGATGCAAGGCTACATTAGCCTTCCTGGAAATAACGTGACGTATCCAGCTGTTGCCGTGACTCCGAGCGGTCGTGGTGCAATCGGCTTCACTGTGGTCGGTCCGGATTATTTCCCTTCTGCTGGATTCACCGGGCTCGATGCAATTGCTGGTGCGGGACCCGTGCAGATCGCAGCGGCAGGTGCAGGTCCCCAGGACGGATTCAGCCAGTATCCTCCTGCTCCAATAGGTCGGTCACGTTGGGGAGACTACGGCGCAGCTGTTGTGGATGGCTCGTCGATTTGGCTGGCCAACGAGTACATCGGCCAGGTTTGCACTGTCGCCCAATATACTGCTGATCCAACTTGCGGCGGTACTCGGGCTCCGCTCGGAAATTGGGGTACTCGCATTACGCAGCTCTCCGTCAAGTAGGTAGCAACTCAAGAGGGCTGCTATGCGGCCCTCTTGAGTTGCTGATGAATGCCGATCAAGAGAAGGTTAAGGATTCGTTCTTGGTTTCGGGGATCATGAGCAGGCCGATCAACGTGAGAACGGCAGAGGCTGTCAGGTAGTAGCCGACATACTGCAGGCCATAGTTTTTGGCGAGCCAGGTGGCGATGTAGGGGGCGACCGATGCGCCCAAGATGCCAGCTGTGCTGAAGGCAATGGAACTGCCCGTGTAGCGAACGCGCGTGGGGAAGAGCTCTGAGACTACTGTGCCCAGCGGGCCGTAGGTGCAGCCCATCAGAGCCAGGCCGAGAATCATCATAGTGACTGCTCCGGCCGTACCGGCTGTGAAGAGCGGGGCCAAGATAAGGCCGAACAGGCCGATGAGGCAGGTAATGCCCAGCATGACTGGTTTGCGTCCGCGCTCGGCGAGTAGGGCAGAGACGGGAATGGTCAGTGCGAAGAACAGAATGCCTACGAGCTGAATGATGAGGAAGCTGCTGCGGCTGTAATGCAGAGCTGTGGTGCCCCAGGATAGTGCAAACACGGTCATGAGATAGAAGAGGACGAACGTTGCAAGGCAGACGAGAATGCCAGCGGCAAGCGTACCGGCATGATGGCGTAGGACGGTAAAGACAGGGACATCCACCCGCTCGAGGCGTTGTACGGAGGCTTGGAAGACAGGTGTTTCGGTGATTTTGAGTCGAACGTATAGGCCGAGCAGAACTAGGACAGCGCTGGCGAGGAAGGGAAGACGCCAGCCCCAAGAGAAGAGTTGCTGGTCGCTCAGTGTGCGTGAGAGCAGAAGGAAGATACCGCCCGAAAGCAGGAAGCCAATGGGTGCGCCGAGTTGGGGAAACATGCCGTACAGGGCGCGTTTGTTCGTGGGAGCATTTTCGACAGCGAGCAAGATGGCGCCGCCCCATTCGCCACCAAGCCCAATGCCCTGGCCGAAGCGGCAGAGAGCTAACAGCAGTGGGGCAGCGAGCCCGATGGCGGCATAAGTAGGCAGGGCGCCAATAACAAAGGTTGAAAGCCCCATGGTGAGTAGGGCGAGAACCAGCGTGGTCTTGCGTCCGATGCGGTCGCCGAAGTGGCCGAAGAGCGCGGAGCCAATCGGGCGTGCGAGGAAGGCGATGCCGAAGGTTGCAAGCGATGCCAATGTTGAGGACGCAGGATCGGAGGCAGGGAAGAACAGACGCGGGAAGACAAGCACGGCTGCTGTGGCATAGATGTAGAAGTCGAAGAACTCAATGGTGGTGCCGATCATGCTTGCCAGGAGAACCTGGCGCGGCGTGTTGATGTGTTCCGTCACGATGCGCCCATGATTACTTCGATCAAGTTGGGTTTGCCTGAAGCGATGCCAGCCCTCACTGCTTCTGCGATGTCGGTAGCGCGTTCAATCCGACGTGCGGGAACGCCCATGGAGGCGGCGAGCGCAAGGTAATCGATAACGGGGTCGGTAAGATCCATGGCGATGAAGCGATTGCTCCTCGCAGATAGATAGTGCGCCTGCCCCTTCATAAAGTTCTTGAGCACGTTGTACTCGCGGTTGTTCATCACTACGACTGTGACGGGTAGTTGCTCATGCGCCAAGGTCCAGAGCGCTTGCGGCGAGTATAGAGCCGCACCGTCGCCGATCAAGCAAACAATTGGTTCGCGTCCGACACCCAGGCAGTAGCCGGCAGCAGCAGGCAGACCCCATCCGAGCGCGCCGCCACGCAGAAAGGCATAGGTCCGGACAGTCTGATCGCGAAGAAGCGAGCGGAGATAGGCTGAAGTGGCGATCGATTCATCAACGATCGGCGTTTTGGGACCGACGGCGTGCAGCACCTCTCTTGCGGCGACCAGCGGAGTGATTGTTGGACCTGCCGCTTCATGAGCGGCTCTTTCCTCAATGGCGACATGCTGCTGGCGCATAAGAGATCCATGTGCTGCCGCCGCAGCCGCCACTTCTTTTCGGCGACCACTCATCAGCGGCTGCAACAAAGGCAGAAGCGCTTTCAAGGATGCTTCGATATCGCCCTGCACCGAAAGCTCGGTTTGGTAGGATCGCCCAAGATCGCGCACATCGGAAGAGAGTTGGAAGACGCGGCAGCCGTTCGGTACCGCCGAGCCTTCGGTGTAGAGAATGGTGATCAATGACTTGCCGCCGAGCGCGAAGACTGCATTGAAAGGTGCAAGCTCGCGGGCGATCTCGCTGGCCTTGGTGGGGAGATTACCGCTCCAAAGAGGATGGGCGGTGGGAAAGGAAAGGTGCGCGGGCCAGGACGAGCCGTATACGGGCGCCCCTAAGGTGTCAGCGAGCAAAACAGCCTGATCGACGGCTGCTGTTGACCAGACTTCATCGCCGGCAATCAGCGCAAGCCGGCCGGGCGCGAAGGAGGCTAGCAGTTCAGCAAGGCGGCCCAGCGATCCTGCGACGGCACACGTGTCGATAGCCGACCGGCCAGCAATGCTCACGCTCGTCATCTCTTCCATCATGTCCATTGGCAGAGACAGGAAGACAGGGCCAGACGGAGCCGCTTTGCAGTCATGAAAAGCACGACGGACCAGAACGGGCAACTGATCGGCTTTGGTGACCTCGCGGGCCCACTTGACGCTGGGCGTGGCGATGCCGACCAGATCACCGAACAGCAGCGGGTCCATCAACGCGTGGCGAGAGTCTTGCTGGCCTGCGGTGATCACCAGCGGTGTGCCAGAAACTTGCGCGTTCAGCAGATTACCCATGCCGTGGCCGAGACCACCGGCGGTGTGTAGATTGACGAAGCCCGGTTTGCGCGCCGCTTGAGCGTAACCATCCGCCATTGCGACCACGCTTGCTTCCTGCAGAGCCAGCACGTAACGGATGGGGGTTGGCCCGAGTAGGGCATCGATCAACGGTAGCTCGGTGGTGCCAGGGTTGCCGAAGATGTACTCGACACCCTCGGATTCCAAGACTTCTAACAAGACTTGTGCACCACGACGGGCTGGGACGTCCGAGGTTCGTTTCAAAACAGATGACGTTTCCGCGGTCGAAGTAGTAGTAGCCAAAACCCATGCTACTAGGGTTAACTTATTTGGGATGAGAGCTTAGGAAACGACCCGCGTTGGCGCGAATCATCTTGTGACGCCTCCCGCAAAAGTACGTTGACATACGTTTGATATCATCTCTGCGCCCGTTAGGTCGGGTAGCTTATCCGGGGTTCCATGTTGAAACTTAGAAATCACGTTTTGCGCTTCTTAGAGTGTTCTTTTGCGATGGTTGTTCTGGCGGGGATTGCGGCTCCTGTACACGCTCAGATCCCGGCCAACCACATCCGTATCCATTACAACCGGCCCGATGGGAATTACAGCGGCTGGACAGTGTATGCG